>JACRDF010000027.1 GCA_016212925.1 Desulfomonile tiedjei | reverse complement strand
TTGACATCCTCATATTCCCTGATCAAGAACCGGTACTTCTGGATGTAGTTCCTCTTTATCGTCTGATCTTGGCTGTTGATTCTCATGGACTTATTACCCCTGTCTGAGGATACCTCGTCCACGAATTATCTAACATCTACAATTGCGAGCGCAGCGAAGCAATCTCTGCCTTTAAGTGTTGAGATTGCTTAGTCGTTTTACTCCTCGCATTAACAGATAATCGACAATTCCCCCGCGGGAGTGAATAGTTATGGAGAGCATTCAGGTTTTGTTGACATCGTTCGGGTCGAACAATAGTATCTTTGCCTATAAGTTTCGACTTCTGAATTCATCGAACGAGATGCGGAAGTTGCGATAAAGCTCCCCCCTCACTTTATCGAGAAGCCAGCCCTTGGTCACTGTACCGGACGGTCATACCGTCAGACGAGGTCAAGCCATGGACGACCCCTTTCTGCGCCCCGCAGAAATCCTGGATCTGGCGATCGAAATGGAACACGAAGGTCTGGGGTTCTATAAGGCTTGTGCGAAAGCTTCGCTCGGACCGCCCGTAACCTTGGTGTTTGAACATTTGATTGCCGCGGAGCAACGACACGTTCGAGTTTTTGCCGACATGAAAAGGAGGCTGGCCGGTGAGGCCCTACCGGAAGGGCATTCCGTGGAAGTCCGGCGCTATATAGAGAAACTGATATGGGACCGAGTTTCATCGGCAACGGATCAGATTTTGAGCACTGTTCCCGAAATCGCGGACCCGGTGGAAGCAGTGGAAATCGCTATGGAGTTCGAGAGAAAGTCGATACAATTGTACCCGGCTCTGAAAGAGCTACTCGCCCCAACCGAGAGTGAAATCATCGAAACAGTCATTGCAGAAGAGCACGATCACATCAGTCGCCTGATGGATTTGCTTCACGAATTGGAAAGCTGAAAACGCTGCGGTTGAGCGGGCCCCAATCAAGCATGCAAGAGACTTCAGAGAATGCCGACCCGTTCTGCTAATAACCCGGCCTCCGACGATGATATTTTATTTTGCCAAATGATTAAAAGGGGAAATAACAATTCCAGTAAAGTGAATAAGATGAACGGCGTTGAAGGGTTTCCCATACTCACAATCGAAATAACTCTGCCAATGCCTCCGATAAATATCACGCCCGAAATAAGGCGAAAAATAGATTTCTTCTGTTCAATGGAAGGAATCACCCAAAATATTACTAAGCCCAAACCCATCCATAAGCCACTGAAGTAGCGCAGGTTGCTATCGAGAATGATATTGCCCTGGATATTATGACTGAAACTGATCTCATAGAATCCATCCTTGATCCCGAATAGTATCCCCAGCAGTCCTGTGATAACAGCGACTGATCCTATAATTGCCAGAATGGCTTGGAGGATTCTTTTCTTCGCCATTGTCGCACCTTTCCAACAGCCGCTTGAAAAGCTTCTATTGTCTCCGTAGGCATGTCTCTAACCGCCGGAGGCATTTGCTTTACAGTAACAAGGTCGCCGACCCCGAACCGGGAAATAGCTTTGCTCACTTGATCTCCGCTCAACAATAGTTAGATTGATCCGAATAACACGCGGATTCTTCGTTGCAGGTTCGCATGACACGCCATTCGGGTGATTGCCAGAGGGCCGATCACTTTGCGCCATGAGCTTTCAAGTACTCAACGACCTCGAGCTTGTTTACGGCATAAGCAAAGCTCAAAGCCGTTTGGCCTTTTTCATCCTTCGCATTCACGTGGGCTCCCTTGTCGATCAGGAGTCTTACGACTTCGGGATTTCCCCCCGAGACAGCGGCCATGAGGGCCGTGGAGCCGTCTTCGTTCTTAGCATTAACGTCGAGGCCTTTGTCGACAAGGAGTTTTACCATTGCGAGATTTCTGGACCTTGCGGCGTACATGAGGAGCGTCTGGCCGATGTCGCCTTTGGCGTGGACGTCAGCTCCCTTACCGATGAGGAACTTCACAACTGAGAGATGTCCCCTCCTGGCAGCGTACATGAGGAGCGTCCGGCCTTGTATGGTCCTGGCATTCACGTCGGCTCCCTTATCGATGAGGAATTTCACGACTCTGAGATCGCCCCCGTCGACAGCGTACATGAGGACCGTCATGCCGTTTTTTTGCGAAGCATTAACGTCGAGACCCTTATCGACTAGGAATTCCACGGTCTGGAGATTTCCGGATCTGGCAGCATCCATGAGGACCGTCCGGCCGCCTTGGCTCTGTGCACTCACGTCCGCCCCCTTATCAATGAGGAACTTCACTACTTCGGGATGTCCACCCTGGGCAGCAGACATGAGTACCGTTGTGCCGTTCTCGTCCTTTGCATTCAGATCGAGGCCCTTATCAAGCAGGAATTTCAGCACTTCCAGCGCCGCGCCCCTGGCAGCGTACATGAGGAGCGTTTGGCTTTGTTTGTTCTTGGCATTCATGTCGAGGCCCTTATCGACGAGGAGCTTCACAACGTCGAGATTTCTCCCCAAGGCAGCGTACATCAGGGCGGTTTTGCCCTCATTGTCCTTTGGATGCACGTCCAGGCCCTTATTGAGGAGAAATGTCACTAATTCTATGGGGTTTTCTCCTTTGGCGGCGCACATGAGGACTGTCGTGCCGTTCTTGTCTTTGGCATGCAGATCGGCTCCCCGATCGATGAGGAATTTGACTATCTCCAGGCCTTTTCGCGGAATGGTGTGAGCGACGACCGTTGTAAGTTTGAAGCTGTTATCGACGAACTGCAGGTATCGCCAATTCGCAGCGTACATAAGGACCGTTTCCCCCTTATTGTCCTTTGCGTTCACATCGAGGCCCTTGTCAATGAGGAGTTTTACCACCTCGAGATTTTCCGACCTGGTAGCGTGCATAAGGACCGTTCGGCTCGCTTTGTCCTTGGCATGCACGTCGGCTCCCTTATCGATCAGGGACTTCACAACTCCGGGATTTCCTCTCTGCAAGAGAGCGTGCATGAGGGCCGTCATGCCGTTCTTGTCCTTCGCATTCACGTCTGCCCCTTTGTCGAGGAGGGAGTTCACGGACATCACGACTGCGGGGTCTCTCCCGAAGACAGCGTGCATGAGAGCCGTCATGCCATTTTTGTCCTTCGCATTTAGGTCGGTTCCCTTGTCGAGGAGGGATTCTACGATTCTCGGATTTCCGGTCCTGGCAGCGTCCATAAGAACCGTTTGGCGGTTTTCGTCCTTGGCACTCGCGTCGGCCCCCTTATCGATGAGGAATCTCAGGACTTCGACGTCTCTCCCCGACAAAGCGTACTTGAGGACTGTGCTGCCCTCTTCGTCCTTTGCATTTATGTCGAGGCCTTTTTCGACGAGGAATTTCACGACCTCGAGATTCTTGTAGTTGCTGACAGCGTCCATGAGGAGCGTTCGGCCTTTCTTGTCCTTCGTATGCACATCGAGTCCCCTGTCAAGGAGCGATTTTACAGATTCGAGATCTCCGGACGAAGCAGCGGCCTTGAGGGCCGCTCGGCCGCTTTCGGCCTTGGCATTCACATCTGCTCCCTTATCGCGGAGGAATTTTACGAGTTCCGGATTTCGCGAACTGGTGGCGTATATGATGACCGGTCTGCCTTCCTTGTCCGTGGCATGCACGTCGGCTCCCTTATCGATCAGGAACTTCACGACTTCGAGGTTTCTGCCCCAGACAGCGTAGACAAGGACTGGAGCGCCCTTTTTGTCTCCGGCATTCACATCTGCGCCGTTATCGATGAGGAGTCTTACGACTTCGAGTTTTCCTGACCTGGCAGCGCACATGAGAGGCGTTTGCCCTTGATTGTCCTTGGCATTCACTTCGAGGCCCTTATCGATAAGGGATTTCGCCATTTCAAGATTTCCCTTTTCGGCAGCGGCCATAAGAGCCGTCCGACCGCTTGCGTCCTTGGCCTCGCCGCCCTTCTCCATCAGTAACTTCACGCCTTCGAGATGTCCGCCCCATGCACCGTACATCGGGACCGTTTGGCCGTGTTTGTCCTTGGCGCTCACATCTGCTCCCTTGTCGATCAGGGATTTCATAATTTCGAGATTTCCTGTCTGGGCAGCGTACATGAGGGCCGTTCGACCGTCTTGGCTCTTTGCCTTCACATCTGCTCCCAAATCGATGAGGAACTTCACGACTTCGAGATCTTTCGTCCTGGCAGCCTCCATGAGCACCGTTTGACCATGGTTGCCCTTTGCGTTCACGTCAGCTCCCTTATCGATGAGGAACTTCAGGACTTCGAGATTTTTCCCCCAGACAGCGGCCATAAGGACTGTTCGGCCCCTGTGGTTCTCGGCCTTCACGTCTGCGCTCTTGTCCGTGAGGAGTCTTACGACTTCGAGATTTCCCCTCATGGCAGCTTCCATTATGACCGTTTCGCCGTTTTCGTCCCTGACATTCACGTCTGCTCCATTAGCGATGAGCAATTTCGCGATCTCGAGGCTTATGCCCGAGGCAGCGTCCTTGAGGAGCGCCCCACCGTTTGGGTCTTTGGAATTGAGGGCCGTTCGACCGTACTTGTCCCTGGCGTTCGCGTCGGTCCCCTTGTCGATGAGAAACTTTACAATTTCGAGGTCTCTCTTCCAGACAGCGATCATGAGGGCCGTCCGGCTATTTTCACCTTTCGCATTCACGTCGGCCCCATTCTCGATCAGAAGTTTCACGACTTCGAGATTTCCCTTCCTCCAGGCAGCGGCCATGAGGGCCGTCCGGCCATATTCACTCTGGGCATTCACATCCGCTCCCTTATCGATTAGGAACTTCACGATTTCGAGACGTCCCCTAATCGCGGCTTGCATGAGAGCTGTTTCACCATGTTTCGTCCTGGCATTCACATCCGCGCCTTTTTCAATGAGGAGTTCTACGTTCTGAAGATTACCCCACTCGACAGCGTAAATGAGGGCTGTTCGACCCTTTTGGCACATTGCATTCACGGCCGCTCCCAACTCGATGAGGAGTTTCACGAGTTCGTGATCTCCGGATCCGGCAGCATCCATGAGGGCCGTTCTGCCGTCTTCGTCCACATCAAGGCCCCTATCGATGATGAATTTCAGGACTTCGAGATTTCGCGACTCGATAACCTCCGTCAGGACCGTCTTGCCTTCTTCGGTCTCGACACTTACGTCGGCTCCTTTATCAATGAGGAACTTGATAATTTCGAGATTTCCCGTCTGGGCAGCGGCCATGAGGGCGGTGCAGTCATATTCATCCCTTGCATTGACGTCGGCCCCGTTATCGACGAGGAACTTCACAATTTCGAGATGCCCCTTCCCTGCAGCCTCCACGAGGACCGCGTCGTTCCTCTCCACAATAAGTTTCAGGACTTCAAGATTCTCCCACTCGACTGCGTCCGTGACCACCGATCGGCCGTGTTCGTCATGGGCATTCACGTCCGCTCCCTTATCAATGAGGAACTTCACAGCTTCCAGATTTCTGTGCCTGACGGCCTTCAGGAGGACTGTTTCACCGCTTCCGTCCTTGGCATTTATGTCTCCCCCTTTTACCAGCAAGGCTTTGATCTGCTCCGGCGAACCCTTGTCGGCTGCTAACAGCAGTTCTTTGCTCACGGAAGGATCGGTGGCAATTGCGGGCACCGGCAACACACGAGCCTGCAAGTAGTCGACAATCTCGGCCCGCCCATTGGCAGAAGCAATGCTCAGGGCGGTCCCGCCTTTCTTGTCTTTGGCACTTACGTCGGCCCCGTTATCGATCAGTAATTTCACGGCTTCGAGATTTCCCCACGCGACAGCCCGCATGAGGGCCGTGGAGCCGTTTTTAGCCTTGTCATTTACGGCGAAGCCTTTATCGATGAAAAATTTCACGACTTCAGGATTTCCCCCTTGGGCAGCGTGCGCGAGGACCGTGGAGCCGTCTTTGGTGCTAGCATTGACGTCGAGGCCTTTGTCGAGCAGGAATTTCACAACTTCGAGCCGGCCGCCTCTGGCTGCGTACATGAGCACCGTTTCGCCTTTTTTGTCCTTGGCATTCACGTCGGCTCCCTCATCGATGAAGAGTTTCACGCCTTCGAGATCTCCTGCCCTGGCAGCGTCCATGAGGTACGTCTTCCCGCTTTCGTCTTTGCGATTTACGTCGAGGCCCAGAGAACTTTTTTTGGCTGCCGGTTGCAATTGTTTATTCACTGAAGGCTCGGCAGCGATTCCGGATACAGGCAACACCATACAAGCCAAGATTGCAGCCGTCCTGAGCATCCTGGTTACTCGATTACGTTTTGTTCTCATTGGTGATCCTCCTCCGTGTCGCAGGTACGTCCATAGTCCATGAATTCGCTCTTGTTGAGTTTGCTCCCCTAGTGAAATGGAAAGCGTCACATTGACAGCCCAGTGTTCACCGTGCTGACTCACTCCTTTACCATATCACGTGAATGTACAACGGTGATGGAGCGTGCATGAAAACATCATGGAGAATTTGTGCAAATTCTGTGCAACGATCAGATTGTCCTGATCCACTATGAGGTCATCACAGCAACGAACGGCTAGAAATTTAGGCCTGCGTGCGAAGATAGTCGTTTCCAGGGGCTTCTCGATCGACCCGCATAAGATGCGGAGTTTTGGTTTCTTGACCGCATAATGCGCCATTCGGGCATTTGCAAAATGAATCGTTGTGTTTGAGGCGTTATGCCCCTTCAGCAGAGGAGGCTTTCACAGCAAGGAACACAACGCGACGCCCCGTTGCCCACCCCTGATCCCGAACGGCCCCCGAGTCGACTTGATGCCCGTCGATCTCGGCTCTCTTCAATCCCTCCCAGAATCGCGTCGAACGGACGGAAATAAAACTGTTCAGATCTTCAATGCTTACCCAAAAGCCTGCCTCAAGAAAATGCGGCCCCAGTTCCGGCAACACCAAGTTGTAGAGCTTCAAGACGAAAAACCCCTCGGCCGCCTTGGACGCTCGTTCTCTACCCGAATGGCTTATCTCCGCGCGCATACGCGAATAAAAGCCGCCTTTCCTAAGCGCCGCCCCAACAAACCCCGGCAACGCGGCGGACAGGGCTATTGTCGATCCTTCCGTTACCATGGCGGTGTCCACGTCGTCCACCGGCTGCCCGTCGAGGAAGACCGTTTTGATCCTCTCATCCAGGTATTTGGAACTCACCCCTAGTTGGTCGCAAAGGACCTTTCTCACGCTGACGCCAAGCCTCGCTTTGACCAGCACGCCGTGCTGTAAGAGAGGATAAAAGCTTGGTAGTCCTTCCGCATCGCATGTGAGCCTGAGAGTAACCGTATCATGATCGCCGAAAGGAACTGATCCTTGACGGGCATTTTCACTGCTCATAACTGTCCCTCGAAAGTTCGCATTTGACGTTCGTACAGGTCTATTTCCCCATGAATCGGATCGCTAAAGTTCTTGCCTCTTCCATTACCTCTTTCAACGGGACCCCCTTCTCAAGGGCCAACCGCTTGCAGTCTTCGTATTCCGCGGTAACATTTACAATCTTACCCGCTACTGTGGCAACCTTGAAGCTGATGGGACCATATTTGGTGTCCAGTCCCTCTATATGCCTTTCAGCTTTGATACGGTGGTCGATTCGCCACCTCACCCCCAGGGAAGTGGTTTCCCTCATCAGAAAGTCCGAAAACTCATCCACCCGGTCAGGGGAACATGTCACGGTCAACAAGGTTCCGGGCCGGCTTTTCTTCATTTGTACAGGGACCAGGAATACGTCCAGCGCCCCTTTCTCCAGCATGCTTTGAATCAGATATTCGTAGATCTGCGGATTCATGTCATCGATGTTGGTTTCCAGGACCGCTATCTGCTCCAACAGGTAGTCTCCGGCCTTGTCCGCAGTCTTGCCGATCACCACGCGAAGGAGGTTCGGGACCGAGAAGTCCGATGTTCCAGCGCCGTAACCTATTCCATCAGCGGTCATTGCCGGCATTGGCCCGAAGTTGGACGACAGTGTGGTCAAAATCGCCGCCCCTGTGGGAGTCAATAGCTCTCCCTCCACCCCGAACGAATAGACCGGCTTACCTTTTACCAACTCCGCAGTGGCAGGCGCAGGCACAGGAAGCACCCCATGAGCGCATTTCACGTGGCCGCCTCCCAGATTCAGTGCCGAACAATAAATTTCCTCGATTCCCAAGACGGCAAGCCCGGCAACCGATCCCACCACGTCTATGATGGCGTCCATGGCCCCTACTTCGTGAAAGTGGACCTCTTCCACACCTATGTCGTGAACGCGGGCTTCAGCCTCGGCCAGCCTTGTAAAGATTCGCACAGCCTTGATTTTGACTGATTCGTCCAGATCGCTACGTTCGATTATTTCTCTTATGTTGCTCAGAGATCTCTTCTCATGATGGTGATGGCCCCCGACTAGAACGGTCACCTGACTTCCGGAAATGCCTTTCCTCGTCGCTTTCCGTACTTGGAGGTCGTAATCGGTCAGGTGGAGCTTCGCCAATTCATCTTTGAGATCGTCCGGCCCAAGGCCTGCATCAATCAAAGATGCCATTATCATGTCACCGCTCGCTCCGGAAAAACAGTCAAAATAGGCTATTTTCATGCGGTGTTCCTTTCGGGGGTACCTTCGCGTCGCGAATTATCGCGGCAGTTGCGGCATTTGGCAATGAAAACAAAAGTGCAGTGCTTCATAGTAGCCGGCCGGCCCCGTGAAAAATCCCCGTTCTTCTGAATCCCTAGCTGCCCGGGTCGCATCAAATATAACAGAACAAGCAGTCTGCGTCGGCATCAAGGAGACAAAAGATGGATATTAACATACTTAATATAGTAGGAATTCTAATACTTGCCATAACCGGGTTCATGTTCCTGGCCATAGCGCTTTTTGCTGCCAACAGAATCAGGGCCCACATTGCGGGCTCTCCTCTGGAAAAGATAGAGCGCGGGGTCGAGGGATCCATGGAAAGCGGTGAGGGGGAAGCCAAGTCGGAATCCTCTTACGGGCCTGAGCAGTGCTACCGCGATTGCGTGAAGTCATCTCATTGGTTTCCGGAAAAGCAGTACCCGTCTTGCGAAGAAGTATGCGGGCTGCGCGCCTGACCTGGGATGAGACCCCCGTACTTAAGAATGCGATCGTTTGCGCAGGCCTGTGCCGATTATTCTCGCGGCGACGGGTTGTTCTTTCGGCTATCGTTGACCAAAGAGGCCGGCCAAATATGAGGAGCCCTTCGAGTTCATTCCGTGTGATCGGAGGACTCCTACTAATTTCTTACTCATACGAGTTCGCTTCAAACGGTGAAGATGACTTATGGTAGTTGCCAGATTTTTGTCCGAATCGACGGAACTCCATGCCGTCATTCCTGCGGAAGCAGGAATCCAGTCCCGCGTCTCGCGGGATTCCCTGGGTTCCCGCTTTCGCGGGAACGACGGGGTGAGCAAAGCAGAAATGGCAGGAGGTCTGTTGGGGGCCAGCTGACATCAATTTTGGAAATTACCATAGGTCCAAATCAGCACTGACCTGGTGCCCAGGTCAGTGGCACCCAACAGCCAATCAGGAGCGGCTATGGGGTGGCACGGTCCACAGGTTGCCCAGGTCTTCGCTGGACGTACCAGACTTTTCACTGTTTGAACGCGACCCGCGTATCAGTCCTTCTCAAGAACCTTTTACGATTTCGTTTGTGACTTGAAGTGTCATTCCAGCGGAAAAACCCGTTGACAATCCGGCAAATACAGAAATAATGGTAATTACGGAAATAGCGGAAATACGACCCGCGTCCCCTGGAGTGTGCCATATGGAAGTCCTCACCGTATATCAGGCCAGCAAATATTGCAGCGTCTCCCCCAAGACCGTTTCCAATTGGATAGACGAAGGCCACATCAAGGCTTTCAGGACTGTGGGCGGACATCGTCGGATCAGGAAAGAGGACCTGGACGAGTTTCTTCGCCGCATGGGCATGCCGATCGCCGGTGGATTTGGGCCGGACGAACACAAGAGGATCCTCGTGATCGACGACGACAAGTTGATTGTGGAAACCATCGTCCATTCACTTGAAGAAGAGCCTCATGACTATGAGATCATCTCCGCGTCCGACGGATTCGAGGCCGGTTTGCAGGTGAGCCACTTCAAGCCCGATCTGCTTATCCTCGACATCATGATGCCGGACATCGACGGGTACGAGGTGTGCAAAAGGGTGAGGCAGAATCCGGCAACTTCTCATATAAAGATCATTGTTCTTTCCGCGTACCTGGATGAGGAAAGCTACGAGAAAATGAAGAAGCACGGTGCGGACATTTGCTTCTCCAAGCCGCTGCCTTTGGAGAAGCTAAAGACGGAGGTGGCCGGCCTTCTGGGACTGACTTGATGGACATCAACCGCTTGGAAGGGAGACAGTGTCGTGAGCCTAAAAGAATCTCTTGAAAAAAAGAGGTTTCTGGTCACCTGTGAGGTTCAACTTCCCCATGGGCGGACTCCGGAAGAATATTTGGACGAAATCTGTAATCTCCGGGGCCAAGTGAACGGAGTCCGTTTCGATCGGTTTTCCACGGATGCTGCGATTAGTGATTCTTTGGCGCTTTGCCGTCTGCTTCGAGACAAGGGGTTCGATCCGGTGTTTCAGCTAGGCACCAGGGATCGCAATCGCCTGGAAATCCAGGAGGCCTTGGTTCACGCGTCAGCGGTTGGAGTGGAAAACCTCCTCGTATTTTCGGACGAATATCGGATTACCGGCGATTCTCTCCAGGAGGCGATGTTCTTTCATGTGGACATGGGCAAGTTTTTTTCAGTGATCGAAGCGCTGGAAAAGGGAGTCGATGTGAATGGAAAGGAATTGGACGGTCGAAAGGAGTTCCTCATCGGTTCAGAAGTGGAGGCGGGATTCGGCGGAAATGTCCCTGACATGCAGCTCCACGAAATGGAGGCATTGGTAGAGAAAGGAGCGAATTACTTTTTAAGCACGCCGGTCTTCGACGTGGATCAGTTTTCCAAATTCGTGAAGAAAGTGGCTCCGCTTGGGGTCCCTATCATAGCGGAACTTCTTATGCTCCATTCCAGCACAAATGCGAGGATGCTGAAAAGAGTCGCCCGGCTCAACATTCCCGGCCACATAATCCGAAGACTTGAGGGCGCGGCGGTCGAATTTGACGAATCCGCCAAAATCCTTTTGGAGACAGCGAACCGGCTCAAAGACATTTGCTCCGGCGTACATATACTTCCTTTCGGATGGGAAAGCAAAATCGGCAAGCTTCTTCAAGACCTCAAGAGGACTGAGATGAATCCTGAGGTATGAGTCGACCCCGTGGAGGAGAGCATGTCCCGCAGGGATTTTGTATCCGTCCATGACATGAGCATGGACGAGATTGAGAAACGATTGGAAGACATCGAGCGCAACAAGGTCGAATTCTACGCCGAGGCCCGCGACGGCTTCTACATATCCACACGTGAGGGGCAGTTCCTGGACTGCAACGACGCGCTTGTGAAAATGTTGGGATACAGAGCCACCGAAGATGTGCTTTGCCTGGACCTGAACACGGAGCTGTGGGCCGACCCTGAGGAAAGGCCCAGATTTCAGGCTATTATTGAACGGCAGGGGTTCGTAAGGGACTATCAAGGGACTTTTAGGAGCAAAGACGGCCAGGTGATCTACGTCAGTCTATCCAGTCACGTGTGGCGGGACAGACTTGGAAAGGTCGGCGGATACAGAGGCTTCGTGGTGGATCGTACCCGAGAGAAGCTGATGTCGGATCAATTGCAGATACTGGAGACGAGATACAAGAACCTGTTCGGCAACATACGCGACGGTGTCTTCATTTCCGACGCGGAAGGCACGGTCATAGACTGCAATGAAGCGCTTTGCGAAATAGTGGGCCGCACCCGGGCGGAATTCATGGGCATGAATTACTATAAGGACCTGTTCGTGAACCCCGAGGCTGTATTGGATTTCAGGAGAAAGTTTACCAATTACGGGGAGGTGAATGACTACGAGTTGCAACTTGTGCGAAAAGACGGAACCATTCGGGACATTGCCATGAGCGGGTATGCCACAAGAAATGCCGAAGGCGAAATCATGAGCTATCAGGGGCTCATGAGAGATATTACGGAGGCAAAGCGACTTCGGCGCCAACTTATTCAGTCGGAAAGGCTTTCCGCAATGGGGAAAATGGCCCTACAGCTCGCTCACGAGTTGAACAACCCCATATACGGCATCATGAACTGCCTGGAACTCGTCAAAGGAGTCGTGCCACCGGCAAACGAGAAACGGAAATTTCTGGATCTGGCTTACAATGAGTGTAAACGCACATCCGGGCTTCTAATCAAAATGCTGAAGTTTTTCAGGCCTGATGATGAGAAGAAGAGCCCGACGGACATCAATAAACTGATCGAGGAAACACTCCTCTTCTACGAAAAGCAGCTCAAGAACCTCAACATAAACGTTACAACCGAATTGTCACCCGACCTACCGGAATTCCCGGCGGTGGAGAACCAACTAAAACAGGTGTTCATCAACATGATCATCAATGCGAACACGGCCATGCCGTCGGGGGGAGACCTTCGAGTGACAAGCCGATTCGATCGCGGCCGACGCAGAATCTTGGTGACCATCGAGGATACTGGGGTTGGCATTCCTCCCGAGAACCTCGAGAGGATCTTCGACGCTTTCTTCACTACAAAGAACGAAGTAAAAGGCGTGGGGCTGGGCCTGAGCATTTGCTACGGATTCATCAAGGAACACGGCGGCGAAATTGATGTGGCCAGCGAGGTCGGCAAAGGCACGGTCTTCACCATTTCCCTGCCGGTAACCCCGCATGCAAATTAGTTGAACCGGGACCTTCTGTCCGCTATTGATCTTCTTCTTGCAGCAAGCCGAAGTTTATGGCTCGCAGCTTTTGTTCCTCCCTGGCCAGTTTCTTCGCGGTCTGCGTATAGAACCAATGGTCAATCTGGTGTTTCAGCCATTCCGTGTGAACCGCAGGATCGACGCGGAAGCGCTTCGGGTCTACTTCTAAGGCTTCTTCGGAGAACCGCCACAACCTGTCTGAATCCTTTACAATGGCGTCGTTGAGCGACAGCGCTTCTTTCCTGGAATCGTGGCCGGAAATAATCGTAACGATTTGTTCCGTCAATTCGGGATCGTAATTCACAGACTCAAGGATTTCACGCGCCTTCTTAGCCCCTTCCACCTCGTGAATTCTGTTGATCTCCAGATCGTTCTTCCCCGGTCCAAACGCCTTGAGGTGAAGGTCCTCGGGAACCATCTTCCATCCCAGATCGTGAAGCAAAATTGCCGGAAGAACGACTCTCTCGTCCCCGCCTTCGGCCTCCAAAAGCCTCACCGCGAAAGAGTACGCGATGCGAGTGTGGATATCATTGTCTCGGGTGTCCAGATACGGCCCGGCCAGATCGAATATCTTGAGATAGATCCCTTGCACGGCGGCTCCGTGTCCGAATAGCTGGGAGAACCTTTTTGTAAAAACTGCTGCGCGCAGGGCGACAATGCGTCTTTAGGCCGGCTCAGCCGCTGTCCAAAACCGGGCGACTCGAAGGAAGATGTGGCCGCCCGCCGAGGGTACCCGCACCCTTCTGCAGAACGGCTCTCTCCCTAATTTGCTCGTTTGAACGCACTCCGCTATTGCAACCAGTTTCAAAAGCCTTACTGGAGTGAAGGAGACATCGGAGTGTTCCACACCTGCCCATTGTCGCCCACGGCGGCAATGGAGCAAAATTATGGGAGTTTTTGGGGAGGGGTCTGGGGAGGGCCTTTTTGCAAAAAGGGCCTCCCCGGAAGCTCTTCCGGAAATTCCCCGGTTTTGTGCTCTTTTTAGGCCGCGGCCGGGTCATCCTCCCACAGGCCGATGCGATTGCCCTGGGGATCCAGGAGCACCGAATACCAGCCTGCTCCGGGAACCGGTTTCTTTTCAACAGCGACTGTTGCGCCCAGTTTTTGAGCCTTTGCCAGCGCGTCAGGAATGGACGCAACTTTGACGTAATTGACCGGGGTATGTTTCGCGTCCTGACGGGCAGTCAGCCCGCCTCTAGGCATTTCTTGCGCCATTTGGATCTTGTAGTATCTGAATGCGCCGGGGATCTTCTCAAAAGTCCATCCGAACATGTCCCGGTAGAACTGCTGCAAGGATTCCGGGTCATCCGCGGGTATCTCGAAGAAACAGACTGTGTTCATCATTTCTCGCCCTCCCTGCAATATTGATTTCAAATTTCGTAGCATCAGGCGATGTATTCCAGAATATCGTAGCCTTTTTCCTCAAGGGCCTTTTTGACGGCCTCAGGATGGTCGGATTGCGCTCGGAGCACGACGCGGACCTTGCCACTCTTGCCCTCCGGAACGGTGAATATGGCCCGGGCCGTGGTGTGGTTCTCCTCCACTATTCGGAGTATTTCAGCGAGGGTTCCCTGGTCAAGTGTAACGTTGCTGAGAGTGATCCGTATCCGTTCCTCGCCCGCCTCCAACAGCTTGAAAAGAGTCACGAAAATCTCACGATCCGATACTACGCCGATGATCCGGTCCCCATCCATCACAGGGAAGCTGCTCATCATAAGCTCTTTGCCTTTGATCAGGATTTTCTCGACTGTGTCGTCTTTAGAAACAGTTACAGGCATTCGAACCATGAGGTCCTTCACTTTGAGCTTGTTGCAGAAGTAATTCATTTCGCAAAGATCGCCGCTACCGCTCACGCACAACGCTGCCTCGCTCAGGTCTCTGCGGTGGAGGACCCCACGGAGACGCCCGCCGTCGACCACCGGGAGGATTTTCAGATTGTGCTGACGAATCAGCAATAGCGCTTCAGTGGCCAACGCGTCACTGGAAATGGAAACGTGGGCCGGCAGCATCCAATTGGTTACGAACATCGGCGCCTCCCTTGTGATGAGGCCATCGGCTTGGGCCGTGCCATGGTCCAAAAAATCGGCACTGGTCGCGTTGGAGTTGTGAGGGCACGGAATGCCGTGCCCTTACCAAAGGCGCTCACGATGGTGTTTGTTCGACCATAACGCAGCATTGGAACACCCGGCGCTAATGCGATGTTTTCAACTCCGGATGGGGAAAGATCTCCAGGCAAGCGGTTACCACAGACTCCGCGAAAGCGTCATCTTCCAGATTGCCGTCGACCTCACGAATAACCACTTTTGGGCTCACACTCTCCTTAAGGGCTTTGAGGAACAGCCAATCATCCTCTCTGGAAAACATGTGACTGGCCGGCCGATCTACGGCCGACCACCCTTGTGTCGGAAACAGAAAAATCGTAGGGCCGAGGGATGCGCTGAGCTTATCGGCAAAAGTCCGGGCCACTTGTTCCATTTCCTCGACAGACAGCCGCAAGAAAGTGCGCAACTCGTCCATATCGAACTTCTTGCGCTGGTGGTACTCCGGCTTGTAGCGCGATTTGCGAGGACTCATGAGGTTGACTCCTCCGGGTGCTACCACCTGGGGGATACCCAACTTGCCGGCAGCAGTCAGCCGCTCAGGTCCGGCCGCTCGCATTCCTCCGAGGAGTTCTTCCCCCACTCCTCCGGGCGCCAGGTCCACCACCCCATCGAAGAATTTCAGGCCGATCATGTCCTCCATTGCCCTGTCACAGACGCCCGCGGCGGAGAACCCGATGACCTGGTAGCCCTCTCGCTCGAGGCCATGCCGGACGTGATGGGCACACCTCTCTGTGGGTCCGAACATAGACATTGCCACGAGCGGCCTGCCATCCCCGCGGACGGATTGCACCGTCAAAGGCGCCACCTTGGCCATGCCGGCTATAGCTGAGGCCGCCCTATCCAGCACGTTACGCAACGGTGCTGTAAGCCCGGAAATCTCTATAACCGTATGGAATATGATTATGTCGCCGGTCCCGATGTACCGAGTTGAGAGCCCGGGCAAAGCCGCTGTGGAAGACACCATCAATTTTGGGACACCGAACGCTATGGACCTCATGACGTCCGTGGCCATAAGGCTCCCTGTGGAGCCGCCCAACCCGACGATCCCTGCCAGCCTCCCCTGTTCCAGGAGATCCTTCGCGATCCTTATGGAGCCGTCTATCATCTGTCGGGTGATCTTCTTGCGCTCCGTGGAAGCGCGAATGTCCTCGATGTTCGCTCCTGCCGCCCTGGCTACTTCCTCCGGGGTGATGTCAGCCTCCGGGGAACTGCCGGACATGCCCATGTCCAGCACGAGAACAGTCGCTCCTTGGTCGCGAATTCTGTCCCTAAGATATAGCGTCTCCACACCCTTTGTATCGAGAGTGGATAACAGCAGGATCATGCTTTCCATCACACTTTTCCTTCAGCAGCGAGCTTGTCCTCTATGTCTTTCTTGAGAACCTTCTTGTCGATCTTTCCCGAGTCACCGACAATAGGCATGGCGTCGATGATTTCAAGGCGTTCCGGCAACTTGAACATGGCCAGTTTCTTGGACTTCAAGAACGAGACCATGTCCTCGAAGGTGACGTCCTCGCCGGCTTTCGGCACAACGTACGCACAAGCCCTTTCGCCATACTCTTTGTCCGGCATCGCGACAACAGCGATGGAGCCAATTTGGGGATACTCGTTCAGAAGTCCTTCGACCTCCGCTGGGTAAATGTTTTGTCCGCCCCGGATTATCATGTCCTTCTGGCGGCCCATGATCCATATGCGGCCTTCTTCCAGCTTGACGATGTCGCCCGTGGTGGTCCAGTTGTCATTGTCAAAGACTTCTCTCGTCGTCTCCGGGTCCCGCCAGTACCCGGCCGGCGAATGAGGGCCTCTCAAATAGAGTATTCCAGGCTCTCCTTCCGCTACCTCCTTTCCATTTTCATCGAGCAACTTGATCTTGTTCCCTCGAAGGGGCTTGCCAACGGTGCGTCGCCTTACATCGCCCGGATCGTCCACCGAGCAGCCGGATACCGACCCGACATCCTGCGTCCCAAGATCGGATGTGATTCGACCGCCCAGGCGCTCTTCCGCCTCCATGGCTACTTTTGGCGGCAGATAGCCGCCCGCGGAACGAATGAACCTGAGAGAAGAGAGGTCGTATTTGGAGAGGTCCTGCTCCAGCATGCGGATGATATGGGTAGGGACGACTCCTATGGCCGTGACCTTCTCTTTCTGGATCACCTCCAGCGCTCCCTCGGGTGTGAACTCCTCCAGTAGCACTATCTTGGTTCCAACCAGCGGAGCAGCGAAGTACGTCAGGGTCCCGGCGGCTCCACCTGCGAAGGGTGCCACAGCGAGGGCCACGTCGTTCCCCGTGAGCTGCCAGATTTCGACACGACACTTGGAAGTCATCAACCGTGGGGCCAGAGGCCACTCGACAATCTTTGGCAACCCCGTGGTGCCGCTAGTGCTGGTCAGGGCGCCGACGTCCTCTGTGGAATGAAAGCGCCTCTTTTCAAGAACCGTTCGGTCCAGCTTTTCTTCCCACGGTTGCCTGGCAATCTCCATGAGCGAGTGAACGTCTTCGGGATAGGGAGCGGGGATAGTCTCATCGAGGAGAAACGTGTACTTTAAATTCGGGAACTCCTCCTGGATTTCCTGAACCATTTCGAGGTAATTGAACTTCCGATAAATTCCCGGAACAATTATCGCCCGAGGATCAATCCTCCCGATAATGTGCGCAAGCTCCTTGTGCCTGAGGTAAGGCATCACGGTGATGTTTATCAGCCCTGCCCTCTCGCATGCGATCCGTGCCAGGAACCCGTAAGCGCAGTTGGGCGACTGAAGGATAACCCTGTCGTCCCTCTCCAGCCCCAACGAAATCCACGCCAGGGCAAAGCGGTCCATCAATTTTGCCGCCTCAGCCCAGGTAACCCTTATGGAGGAATCCACCAGGGCCTCATTGTCAGGCTTTTCACGTGCATTCTTGAGCCAGAAGTCGGTAAACGTCTCCTGTGTCCAGAGCCCCTGTGACTTGAATTCGTCTATGATTTGATCGGTATATCGGATCGGCTTCATGAGGAAGCTGCCTCCTTTGCAAAGCCCCGTTTCCTAAAGGCTGGATGCGAAGCGGTGTTTCAAACAGGCTTCCCGATTGTCGGCCGCGACTGCCGGCCGTGCACCGCTATGGTCTAGTCCTCGAAGCCGTAGTCCTTCCATTGAGAAAGGACCTTGGCTTTCATTTTTTCGTCTAGAAAGATCTCTATGGGCTTCCTTTCCCACTCGTATGGAGTGCACGCGTCCAAAATGATTCTCGACGTGATATGCCGCGCATTAATTGGCAGGGCTGGATCCAGTGGAGTGGAGCGCCCTCGGTCGATGATCTGGGCATCACGCTTCGGATCGAACCTGACGGAAAGGGCCCACATCACCCTGTCCCAGTCGTCCGCGGGTATATCGTGATCAACGACGATGACTCCCTTGACCCCATAATGGCCGGTAGTCGTTGCAATCACCGCGTTGCCCGCATGATTGGAGTGACCCGGATATTTCTGTTCCACGGAAACAACGCACCAATAGCGCCCCGTGGACTCGGGAAGGAAGTAAACCGATTTGATCCCCGGTACTTTCATGGCCTCAAGGTCGGTCCACAAGGTGGCGGTACGATTGAGAGATTGAATCATATGAGTGTCAGTGATCGGTTTTCCGACCGTGGTCGCCCAGAAGATAGGCTTTTTGCGGCGGAGTATCCTTTCGACATGAAGCACTTGCTTCGGCCATTCTTCTCCTTTGGCGCCGGAGTAATAACCGGTGTATTCGCCGAAGGGGCCCTCTTCCCTGAGATCTTCGGGATCAACCCACCCTTCGAGTATGATTTCCGCGTGCGCAGGCAGCTTGAGGCCTGTCAGGTCGCTGATGAATACTTCGCAGGGTTCCTGTCTGAGAGTGCTGATGATGTCGTATTCATCCACCTGGGCTGACACCAGGGTCGATGAAACGAGAAAATGGACCGCGTCCGAGCCTATGACCGCGGCCGCGGGCATCTTTGTGCCGTCCTTCTTGTGCTGGTTGAAGTGGAAGTCCGCGTGCTTGCCTTTGATGATCTGGATGCCTGAATGGTTGCGATCGTGGATCTGCATCCGGTAGGTGCCACAGTTGGTCCATCCGGTTTCCTTGTCCTGGGTAACCACGTAGTGCGCTGTGCCTATGAATCGGCCGCCATCCAATGGATTGAAGAAAGGCGCAGGGAGGGCCTCGATATCAACGTCCTTGCCCTCTATGACCATCTCGCAGACGGGGCCTGATTTAACAATCTCGGCCTTGACGGGTTTCTTGGTGGTGAGCTGCATCCATTGGCGAGCCATGTCGCAAATGGAATAGTCAAGAGGCATCTCAAGCGCGATGGCAAAACGCCTGGCGGTTGTGAAAGCGCTCGTCAGGACGGGGATGTCGTAACCCTTGATGTTCTCGAACAAGAGCGCCGGCCCCTTGCGTTCTTCGCTGAGCTTGGCGATATGACCCAATTCCAGGTGCAGATCCACCTCCTTCTTAATACGCAGGAGTTCTCCCTCTTCTTCGCACCTCTTAATGAAATCTCTCATTTCCTTCATGGTCCAGTTCTCCTTGAAAATCTTGTTATTCGGCTTTAGCAAGCGTTACCGCGGCCTGATGCCAATGCCCGGCCAAACAATGAATGATCCGCTGAGTCAAACACGGACCTGCCGAGGCCCAGGTCCGTGGCACCCCTGGACCGACATTGATGGGCTGTTGGGTGCCACTGACCTGGGCACCGGGCCTGGCGGCGTCCCGTCATTCCGGCGGAAGCCGGAATCCAGTCCCGCGAAAAGCGGGATTCAATCGTGCCTTCTTATCGCAACTTCTGGACCCCGGCTTTCGCCCAGGCGTTAACTTAAAGGTCGTCCTCCCCAGTGTTCCGGAGGAACACCTGAGAGTAGGCCGGCGATTTATCGCCGGCTCAGGCACAAATCAAAAAATTCTTTAGTCCCGGTAGGGACGACCGATCGGTAAGCTTCCTCAATAACTTCTTCGGCCGTCCCTCTGGGACTACGGGTCTCTTTAACCCCTTTCCCGGCGATGAATCGCCGGGCTACTTTCGTCTCGTCCCTCTGGGACGAAAAAGGTTAGGCACTAAAGTTAGCGCCTATGGGTTTTCGCCGGGGTGACGGAGAGCCTCTCGTTGTTGTTAACCCATAAGCCTAACTGCTGGTGAAACGGACATTATTCTTTTTGGTACCGAGTACGGCTTCAGCTTGCCTTTTGGGGCGTACTTCACCCTTCGCTCCTTGAGGAGCGCTCCCCTTGTCCTATCGGGACCGGTAAACACGGGCGTAAAGGCCCCAGTCCAACCGTATTTCCTACCTGATCTTTTTCCCCGCGAGGAGCCCGGCCACAATGTGTTCCAGCGCGCTCTTCTTGGGCTCGACGATGGGCTTCACCTCTTTTTGGCTCCACACCGTTTCAGGCCGGCCCTGGAGAATGAACACCTCCCCTTTGTACGGGAGTGATTTTTCCGTAGCCCATTCGATGTCCATGGGCTTTCCGTAGTGCTTCTCTATCCGTTTGGCCAGCTTGGCCAGATCCAAGATCTCCGCGTCCAGGAGGCTTTGCTGCACCCGGCGCTCAGCGTCGACTTCCAGTTTTTTCACCTCATCCGTCTCTGGATCGGTAGTGTAGTAGACCGCCTTGTCAGACACGGTCTTCTTTGTGATTTCCATTGTGATCTTGTTAACCTGGAACTGATCCGGAGTGACCTCTCCGGACACCACGCTCTCCCCATAGCCCCAGTTGGAATCGATAACCACGGTTGCAGGGTCGCCTGTCGAGGGGTTCAGAGTGAACATCACCCCTGCGGTAAAAGACCTGACCATCTTCTGGACGGCCACACTTATCAGGACCTTGGAGTGATCGAAGCCCATCTTGATCCGGTACGAGATGGCCCGAGGCGTGAACAGGCTCGACCAGCACTTGCGTATCTTGTCGAGCAGATCGTCCACTCCTCTCACCCAAAGGTATGTATCCTGCTGGCCGGCAAAGCTCGCGTTGGGAAGGTCTTCCGCAGTGGCCGACGATCGGACCGCGACTGGAGCCGCTGGGGTTCTGGCCCTTCGAGACAGCAGTCGGTAGTGCTCAGCTACAATGTCCTCCATTGGCAGGCTGATGGTCCCGGCTTCTATCCAGGATCTAATGTCGGCCGAGGCGCTATTGACTTCATTGATGTTGAGTTCATCCAGATTGTCCAATCTTGCCAATACCTTCCGCGAAAGGCCGTTTTCCTCCAGGAAATGCTCATAAGCGTCGGTGGTGATCGCATAGCCTGGAGGAACGGGGATCTGTGCTCTTAGCAGTTCGCCGAGGCTGGCGCACTTCCCTCCGACCCTGTTCACCATGGTCAGATCGCATGCCTCGAAAGGGAGCACGCATTCGCGGATTTCCATGGATAGATCCTCCGCCCTTGAAGGCTCACGAGATGATGTCTATTTCCCCTGTGGCCCCATCTACCCTGATCCTCTGGCCGGTCTTGATCCTCGATGTCGCCGAGCCCGTCCCCACCACCGCGGGGAGGCCGTATTCACGACATACGATGGCGGCATGACACATGACACCGCCCACATCGGTCACCGCTGCCTTGATCTTCTGGAACGCGGGCGCCCAGCTCGGCGAGGTCGTGGTAGCCACAAGGATCTCTCCTTCTTGGAGTTCTGCAATTTCCCTGACATTACGGCAAACGCGAGCCGGACCCTCAACGGTCCCCGGTGAGCCGGCGAACCCGACGATCTTCGAGACGTCCCCTTCCTTTATCGCTTTTAGCTTGGCCCAATTGGCCATGGACTCGGAAGTGATTCCCCAGAGCAGAATGGTGAAGGGCTCGTTAATCATTTCAGGAACCGTGCCCATAGCAGAAGGCGGAGTCCATTCCCGGAACCTTTCCATGCACTGTTTACGCCAGGCAATTTCTTTGGGCCAAACGAGAGGTCCGCGTGGTTTGCAGCCTGTGGCCCATGATGTGACCACGTCCCAGAGTGCGTCCTTGATCTCTGCACGGGTCATGAACCACATGTCCTCGACATCCGTGATGAACTGGAATTCCAAAAGGATCTTGGCCACGTCTCGCATCTTGTTCCAGAAGATGCTGTGGAACCAATGCTCCACGTAAAACAGGTGGTTCTCGACGTAAGGGAAAACGGTCCTGGCTTGAGTCAGCATCTGATCGAAAGTAGCCCGGTCCTCGTCTGTCTTGAGCAGCGCCCGATAGCCTTCAGTCAACCTATCGCGTTCCTCCTGCACTTTCCGCATGGGACGCTCGATAGACTCTCCAGCCTTGAGCTTATCGATGTAGATGTTCATGAAGGAGAGAGGCAGGTTCAAGTCGTCGTTCCAGGAAAAATCGGTGTGATACCACCCGGTGCCGGAAGACACATAGAACCACGGATCACGAGCCTTCTCGAAAGCCTCCAGCCACTTCTTGCCGTTATCCGAACCCTGCATTGCCTTCAGCACGGTCTCGCAATCGCCTTTCCGGCAGAGGTCGTCCACGCCTAATTCAACGGCAAGTTTTGCCAGTTTCTTCAGTTCATCGTCCGGCCTGTACATAATCACGTCGATTCCACTCACCATCTGGGTAAGCTTCTGCGGGGGCGTGTCCGGGAAGGCCTTCTGGCAAAAATCCATAAAGAAAACGTACGCCGCATACCCCAGGTTCAGGAACTCGAAGTGGTACTGCCAGCAGAGGATGCCGAGGTCTATGAGCTTGTCGTAGGCATTGAGCAACCTGTAGCCGGTTGAAATCCCCTTGCCCTCGAAAACCACCGATTCCTCTTCCATTTCGGGTAGGGTCGGGATCTCGATGTCGACGAGTTGCTGAATAATCCCTCGCATCTTTCCTTCCCAGGCTTTCTCGAGATCAACCCAGTTCTGGTAGTAGTAACCAGCGCGTTTCATGAACTCTTCCACGCGCTTGGGGATCTCTTCCTGGTTGGTCACCGGCAGAGGCGTGATGTAGATGTAGCCGTTGACAATGCGGTGATCGATACCCTTTGCCGGCGGCACAATGAAAATACGGTTGTTGTACTGTGACAATGCCAGGAACCAAGCCTCGTCCCAGATAATGTCAAAGGGATACATGGGTTCCGGATAGTGCAGCCCGTCGTAGAACCAGAACATGCCCTCTTCGTAACTCTTTCGTTCCAGGTTCTCGGTGCTGAACTGATAGTGATTCGGGTACATCCGCTCCCATCCGTCGGTTCCTGGAAGTCTTTCCACCTCATGAGGACTAGGGAACTTTAGGTCAGCCATCTCTCCTCCTCCTGTTGGTTGGGGCGGGTGTCAGGCTGCCATCGCGAAGAGTGAAACCCCGCGTTTCGCGGAAATTCGGGCTTCCGCCCTCGCAATGACATTCTTTCGCCACCCATGATGGGATCGTTACAGGGCCGCACGCATCGACTGCGCTTTCACCAATCTCAAGCCAAAGTCGGTTCTCCGACTGATTGCCCTTCCCGAACTTCCAGTTGCCATCTGGTTCCGAAGCCGGCTTCATTGTTAACGTAAAGGATTCGCTCCGGCCGGAAGAGGTAGAGTTCGATTTTTGACATCTTCTTGGCCACGCTCACGCCAACGGACAGAGGGGACGAGAAGAACTCGCTGACAAAGGGATAGCGTTTCAAATAAAGCGATAGAGCACGACCGCGGGCTGATCTGCCGGAAACCGGCTCCACGCGGCCGTTCATTTGTAATCCTTTAATCTCCTTCCATCCTCGATAGTCGCCATGTATGGTCGCGGCTGCGGTGGGTTTTTCCGAAATGGCCTTGGAGTGCCTCGATGTCCGTGATGAGAAGAAAATCAAATCCAAACCGTCGCGGGCGTAGAAAACAGCTGCCGCCCAAGGTTGGCCCTCGGAAGTGCACGCCAAAGTCATCGTAGTGTAAGAGTCCATATAGCCGGTCACTATCTGCTCCAGCTCTTGCCTGTTCATCCGCCTCCCCAACGATCGAAAAGCTCGTGGTTCACACCGACCTGGTCCAGGGCTTTGCCCACAGTCTGATTTATGATGTCGTCAATGTTTCGCGGATGATGGTAGAAGGACGGGACCGGAGGCAAAATCACGCCGCCCATCTCCGTGACGGCCGTCATGGCCCTGAGGTGTCCCAAATGAAGAGGGGTCTCTCTCGGCATGAGAACCAACCTGCGCCGCTCTTTGAGGGTCACATCCGCGGCTCGGACAAGCAAATTGTCGTTGAGCGACATTGCGATCATGGAGAGGCTTTTCATGGAACACGGAGCGACGATCATTCCCTCTGTTCTAAAAGACCCGCTGGACAGCGGAGCAGCGAGGTCCTCCGGAGGATAGGCCTTGTCGGCCAGCCCTTCCACCTGCTCCGGGCTCATGGATGTCTCAAGCTCCATTGTGATGCGTGCCCCGCGGCTGATAATCAGATGAGTCTCTATCTCCTCGATGTCCTTGAGGACTTCCAGGACGCGGACGCCGTAAATTACTCCGCTGGCGCCGCTGATTGCGACAATGATTCTTCTCAAGCAAATCCCTTTCTGCTATTCCGAGGCCGGTTTGAGCTTTCATTTATCCTACGGCCCGGAACAGCCACCAAAAAGAGTTGATGGTACCCCGTCAAGCGGACACCGTCTTACTCTCCTAATGGGAAGACGGTACGGTCATACGAGGACATGCCCGTACTTTTAGCACAGAGACCCAGTGAAATTGCGGATTATGATAAGTTGCTAAAAAAGTCGCCCAAGAACCTGCTTCTTAATACTGCCGAAGGCGTTCAGCCTTGATTGCTCGCATCGAAACAGAACGGGACCGGAGGATTGAAATTCTATTCATGAGAATCCGGGAAGTAGCGACCCGAAGGTGGGCCACAAGTCTGCAATAAATAAAATTCTCAAGTAATCTTGTATAGAAGTCAAGTCATAAAAAGTTATGGATCTATTAGATTAACTTATACTACAATGGTATCATCCTTCTTTTCCAGGTCACCCATGAACCTCAATCATCTGGAGACATTCCACCACTTCTGCCGATACCTGAACATGAGCCGGACCGCGGACCACCTTCATATCACGCAACCGGCAGTGTCTCAGCAGCTTCGCTCTTTTCAGGCTGAATGCGGGGTTCAACTGTTTTACCGCCAGGCCCAGGAGTACAAGCTGACGGAAACAGGAGAGGCCCTGTACTTGCTGACCAAGCGGATCTTCCTGCGAATCGGGCAGATGGAGGACTTGCTGGCGAAAAGAAGGGAAGACACTTCCGAGACGCTTAGAATCGGCATTACCAAGGCTTACGCGCGCATCATCATGCCGGACATCATTGCCAAGTTTCAGCAGAAATACCCGAGAACACACGTTAGCCTCAGTGAAGGGAATTCCGCCGATCTCCTGAACAGGCTGCGCAGCAGGAAGGAAGATCTGGTCGTGGTGGCTCGCCAAGAATACGGTTCGCAGCTTAAGGCTGTTCCGTTTGGCAAGGCTGTGTTTATGCTTGTGGCCAGACCGGATCATCCTCTGGCGCTTCAGGGAACTGTATCCATTCAGGCGCTGAATGGGGAATCCATGATCACCCGGGAACCCGGCTCAGGGTCCCGCAACGCGATCATCCAGACGCTTAAACGCTATAACGTTACCCCTTCGGTCCTGGTGGATTCCGAAAGCCTCAGCTTCATACTCAGTTACATAGAGCGGCGTATGGGCGTTTCATTCATCCTGTCCCACGAGATAGACCAGGAGCTGGCTCAAGGAGTGCTCAAGCAAATACACCTTGTGGAAGGCGAAATAGCCTTCCAGTCCGACATTGTAATGCGCCGCGATGAGCCGGTCTCTCTGCCCCTGGGCTATTTTCTGGAAATCCTGAAGAAACACGGGGAAGGGTTTCTGCCTCAATAAAAGCCCGTGCAGGACGTGGTGACCCCGTGCGGAAGCCGGGGCAACCGCATCGGTTTTGCGAAAGAGGCTGCCGAGGGAAAGCGAACAAAAATGAAAGACAATGACAAACCGGAAAGTAAGTCAGATGACGAGCCATTGTTTGTCTTGAGGTACCGAAAGTTCCATGTGCTCTTAAGAGCATTTTGCTTTGCCGTACTCGCTCTATTTTTGGGTGGAATGTCTTTCATTCCGCCATACACCGGCCCGCTGGACTTACTTTTTAGACCTTTTTCTGTCTTTCTGTTTCTTGTATTCATTCTTTCACTTATCGATCTGCTGCTCTTTAAGGAAGTGCGGCTCCACAAGGACAGGATCGTCCTAGTTCGGAGATTCACGGGGCAAATCGGAATAGATCTTGGGAAATTAAGGTTGGTGAACACTTCCACTGGAATGGCTAGGAAAAGTTTCTTCAAACAGGATGCCAGTTATCTCTTGGCCTGGATTTTCAGCGTATTTCTTTTCAGAGGTTTCTCTTACTACGAAGATTTGGCGGACCCGCAGGATGCAAGAAAACTTAATGCCTTTCTGGCATTAATGTCAGGGAGAAAGAGCACAGAACTCAATCAACCGGGGATGATGTTCAGATTTATTAAGGAGGGGGCCAAACCACTAGTTGTAGACCTACACGCGCTCGATGATGCTTTGTTTCAGGACGCGGAGCCGACTGACTTCGACCGGATAGCAAATATAGGACTTCTAATAGTAGGCCTGCTGATAATGCTGGGAAACGCGATACTCCTGTGGCCTTTCATCCGGTCCGCCTTTCGATAGCCGCGTAGGATGCGGTGAGCGAAGCGAACCGCATCGCTCGCGCAAAAAAAGAACCCCCAAGAGAGGTTCGCCGATGACCGAATACCGCCGTGCCTGGCTGCCCGGAGGCACATGGTTCTTCACAGTCAATCTTGCCGAACGGCTGGGGAATCGACTTTTGGTCGAGCGGATCGACTTATTGCGGGCAGCATTTCGAAGCGTTCGGCTGCGACTCCCCTTTCAACTGGAAGCGGTCGTCGTTCTGCCGGACCATCTACATTGCATATGGACGTTGCCGCCTGAAGATACAGATTTTTCGAGCCGCTGGAGCTTGATCAAAGGCCAGTTCTCCCGTGCAATTGACAAAGGGGAACGTATCTCTCAAAGCCGATCTCAAAGAGGTGAACGCGGCATTTGGCAGCGCCGCTTTTGGGAACACCTGATTCGGGACGATGAGGATTTTAACCGGCATGTGGATTATATCCATTGGAATCCGGTCAAACACGGATGGGTTCGCCGCGTGGGTGATTGGCCACATTCCAGTTTCCATGATTATGTGCGGCGTGGTTTGTATCCGGAAGACTGGGGTGGTGAGGATATTGCTAGCCTTGAAGCTGCGGAGTGACTCGAACGATGCGGTTCCCGCTGGTCACCGCATCCTACGGGAGCTAATCCTTCACCGGTGATGCTGTCTCATCCGCTTTTGTTAGGGGAAGAGAAGCCTGGCACAAGGAACCCACCCTGGGGGAAAGGCACCCCCGCGGGTGAAAGCCCATGTAGGATGTGGTGAGCGAAGCGAACCGCATCGCTCACGAGAGCCCCGCAACGGAACGACATGGTTCCCGCTGGTCACCGCATCCTACGTGCGGTTTCCTGATCGCCTCCTCGCGCCCTTTACCTTCTTTCTCCCGGTGTTGCCAGGGCCTTTATACCCATTATGTCAATGAGTTTGTTGATATCCGTGGTCTTTAGGTTCATGCCGCCTTCTGACATTGGCAGCAACACAATTTTCTTGTCCTGGAGGGCCTCCGCAATTCTCAGCTTTACCAGGGCCTCGCCTCCCGAGCCGATAAGGGCTTTGTTCATTTGCCGGATGCCTTCGGCCTCTGCGACACCTTCTGCCCTGGTTGCCTGAGCCAAGAGCGATTGTTTTTCAAAGTAAGCGTCAGCCTCGATCTTGGCTCTCCGAAACTCGCCATCGACGTTGGCCACCAGCTTGTTGACTTCACCCTTGGCGTCTTCAAGCTTTCGCTTGTATTCCTCGAAGGCCACGTGCTGGGCCGACCTGTTCTTTTCGACCCTCTGGTCCGCAATCTTCTTGTCCTCAATGGCCTTCTGGTATTCCTTATTGAACCGGTAGTCTTTAGTAAGAACCCGCTCCACGATAATACCCATAGGGCCGAGGATCTCCTGCATCACCTCTTTGGCAACCTGTGCCTTGGCTTCCCTTTTCGCGGCCACGTAAAATTCCTCGGTCTTCAGCTCTCCGAAGATGTCTCTCGGCTTGCTCCTTGCCACCGTCCTCACGACCTTCTCCCGAAGAGTTCGGTTGTCTTTGGCCACGTACTGAAGGATATACGGCGCCTTGCTGGGATCGATCCGGTAAGCGATGATCACGTCCAGGCCGATGTCGTTCCCATCAACGGTCTTGAAGAGCAGATCATCCCGCGCTTTTCGATCTCCCGTGGCCGGGTTCATCGTCATCTCCAGGTTCTGGAGTTTGGTGTCGAAGGTGTGCCAATCGTTTACAAAGGGCAGGAATAAATAGGTAGAACCCGGCGCATACACCTTGTCTTCAACGCCTTTTTTGGCGAATACCCCCAATTTGATCGTCCTTACTCCGACTTCGGTCCCACCTGTGGTTCGCGGAACGCACCCTGCGAACACCATGCAAGCCAGGAGGAGTGCCGACAGCAGCAAGCGCTTCATTTGGCACCTCCTTTGCGTACATCAAACAGGTTCAAGGTCTTGCCGAGGCTCAGCGGGTTAACGCCGTTCGGCCCATCGCTTGGCAGAATAATCGTATGCAACCCTTTATACACGTCGGCCATTTTCAGCCCAACCATGCGCTCCGCGCCCTCGCCTTCCAAGGCCTCATTCTTGAGTTTGACCCGCTCGGCCTCCGCGATCCTCACCAGCAGGTCGGCTTCGGCCTTTTTCTTGCGGACATAAAGGTCTTTTTCAGCCCTCTTCCTGGTGACGTAAGCCTGCCCTTCCTCCATCTTTACCGCTACCGTGGCTTCGCCTTCCTGGGTGATCTTCTTTATGATTGCCTCTTCCGTGGCAGCCCGTGCTTCAGCCTGGTTCTTGAACACAAGCTGGTCTTTGAGCTTCTTTTCCTCAATGTTCTTTTGAATTTCGTTACTGTATTTGAAATAGCGCACCATGACCTGTTCGACCTTGATCCCCTTCGGATTCAGCTCCCGGTTCAAGATCTCCTTGGCGGCATTGGTTCTCTTCACACGAAGCGGGCTGTTGTAAAACTCCTCGGTGGTAAGCTCACCCAGGGTTGCCTTCAGGATCGGCTCGGCCTTGGGGATGATTCCATTGTCCTCGTACAGGGTCCCGGGGCCTATCATGGTGAAAACCAAGTACGGATCGGCAATTCGGTACAGGATCGACACATCGACATCAACGAAAAAGCCGTCCGAGGTTTGGATGTGGGCCGCTTTTTCTTGCCGCGAGGCGAGAGCCGCTGTCTGCGGAGTATTAGTGAGTTCCAGCACCTGGACTCCCATGGGTAGGCGGTGCATCTCGTGCATGCCCGGAACCACCGCGTAAAACCCCGGACCGTAAACCTCCTTATGTACACCACGGTCAGCCCCGAGTCGCACCACCTTGATGCCGAACTCTTCGGGTTGAACATAGACCAGACAGACTCCGTACAAGATGATTACGAGGATCAGGATTGCGATCAAAAACTTTCCCTTGTTCGGGAATTTCGGGACCGTGTAACGGTTCTTGAGTTGCTCCAACCGAAGCGCTATTGCCTTTTGCGGTTCCTCCATCAGTTTCCCCTCCACTAGCGGGTCTTTGTGGGCCTAAGCCTTCCAGCTCATGGTATTCGGCCGGTTCGGGGGCGTAACCCCTCAGTTATGTGCAAGAATTGGAATCGTATATTAGGAATCAGCTGCAGTTGCCCGTGCGGTCTACACCCAACTAAACCATTACCTCATCCGCGGTTCGCGCGCAAGCGGGAATCCGGAAGGAATTGTGGTGGGTAAAGAGTTCGATGCCTACATTTCGATGAGGTCAGTACAGCGGAACTTTCCATCATGACCCGGCCTGCCAAGCCCGGGTGGGATGCGGCGAATGAAGCGAACCGCATCCTACGGGTTCTCCGTTCGACGATCGTTGGTTCATTCAAGTCGCTCCAATTTGACTGGATGGACTCTCACCTCTTGGGGTCCCAAGCTTTAATAGCTTTCTCAACACCTTCCGGACCGAGAGGTGCGGCTAATGACTCAAAAATAGATGCGAATTCTGCGACTTTCCCTGAGGTTTCCAGCGGGTCCGGTTGACCGAGGATGAATTGTACATTGACCATTAGCGTTGTTCCAATTTTGGCGTAGGTGGCGCGTTCGTCTTTGCCCTCACCTTCAATATAAGCTTTAATGGCTTTCTCAACGCCTTCCGGACCGAGCGGTTCAGCTATCCGCCGAAAAGCGGCCGCAATTTGTACTAAGTCGGCTGAATGGTCTTTCCATGAATTCGCTTGATTCATGGAATCTATGAGGTGCGTTAACACTGCTCCAATCCAGGAATACCCTTTAGAATCTGGCATTTCTTCATCTCCTTGGAAGCTTACCGGTCTTTGGAACATCCGACACTGAAATATTTTATACGTGTCGGTTGCAAGGCGCTAGGATTTTAAGAAGGGGTTGGAACTGCGCTTCTCCTTGCGGTCTCGCCAACACGCAACATTTCCCTACAAGGAGGGGCGCGGAGCACTCAGGCACAAACCCACCAAATCATCTATCACTGCCGTTCCCATGCAAACTACGGTATCGGCCCCACCCCAATAGATCTTCACAGTGCCGTCGTCTTCGGGGATCGCTCCACACGTGAAGACCACATTGTGTACATAGCCCGTCACCTCCCACGGGTCCTCGGGTTGAAGAATCCACTCGTCGGCAACTCCCAGAATCTTTGCCGGATCTTCAAGATCGTGCAGAGCCGCGCCCAGTCTATAAATTGCTCCATCCATGGTTTCGAACACTCCGTGATAGATATGAAGCCACCCTTTGGATGTCCGAAAAGGCGGCGCTCCCGGGCCGATTTTCATTTGATCCCAATGGTACGGGGCCGGCTGCATGATCCGGCGAGAATCCCCCCAGTGGATGAGGTCGGGAGAATACGAAATCCAGATGGACCATGGCGCTATCTGCGTGTGCGGACGGTCAAGACGAGCAAATCGTCCTTGAAACTTCGCTGGGAAAAGCGCCACATTGCGATAATCCGCTTGCGTGATCAGAGCTACTCGTTCAACGGACCTAAAATCCGAAGTCTTGGCAAGCCCTATTCGTACGCCATGCCGGGAATAAGCGCTGTAAGTGACCAGAAAATCACTGTCAATTTGACATATACGAGGATCTTCAATTCCGAATTCTTCGTACTGAGCGAAAAGGCCTTTTGTAGCGGGAACCATAAAGGGCTCGGGGGCGACAACAAAATTACAGCCGTCTTTGCTAGTCGCTAATCCAAGTATGGAACGGCCATTTCTGAGATGCGAACGGAATACCAACATGTATTCACCACGGAATTTGACTGCCGCTGCATTATGAACTGTCTCAACCGGGTATGGGACATGCCCCTTGGTGAGGATCGGGTTCCCTTCGAAGCGACTCACCATGGGCTTTTGGGGGTACATGGCCATTGGCTACTCCCGGCCGAAGTCGTCTTCAAAACGTTCTATGTCATCTTCGCCGAAGTAATCACCTGTTTGTACCTCGATGAAGACCACATCGCTGGTGCCTGGATTGAAGATGCGGTGTCTCGCATCCATGGAAATCCGTATAGAATCACCCGGACTTAACGGAATCTGTTCATCGCCGCGTGTAACAATTGCTCGGCCTTGTACCATTGTCCAATTCTCCCGCCGGCGTTGATGGCTTTGTAAACTGAGTCTCTTGCCCGGATAGACGACAATGCGTTTAACCTTGTGATCCGGAAAGTCGGAAAGAACCTCATAGTATCCCCATGGACGACGATCTTCTGTCAAAGTTTCTTGGAGGATCCGATCGTACACTTTCAAGTAATCCTCGACCATGCGATCTCGCGAAAATCGCCTCTCTGCGACTTCCCGGCAATCAGGACGGGATATGGTGTGGATCCTCTTTACTGCGTCGGCCGCCTCGGTAGGGCTCGATACAAGGAAACCATTAACCCCGTCCGTTATGATTTCCGGCATGGAACCCTTTGAGAAGGCTATTACCGGTGTGCCACATGCGTTGGCCTCGACAACGGACAAGCCGAAGGGCTCATCAAAGCTAATCGGGTGCAAAAGGCACGCCGCCCCGCCAAGAAGGTCATCCCTGCGGTCTGGGCCTACGCTTCCTATATATTTTACATGGTTGCCATCCAGGTGCGGCTTAACCTCAGCTTCAAAGTATTGCTCGTCCTGAATTATTCCCGCGATCAACAAATCCTTGTTCGCCAGTCGCGCTATCTCAATGGCTTCCCGAGCGCCTTTGTCAGGATGAATTCGGCCAAAGAACAGAAGGTATTTTCCACCGGATGGGTTGAAAGTAAACTCCTCCACGTCTATTCCATGGTGAATGGTTGCAATATAGGTAAGTTCCGGTGACCGATCTGCATCGCTGATAGACACATAATAACTTTTCCCGTCGTATTTTTTGTAAACGGGCAGAATCTTTGCAGAGGAGAAGCCGTGGATGGTGGTGAGGACCGGCCTTGTCACAACACCCGAGTAGGTGAGAGGCAGGAAATCAAAGTGATTGTGGATCAAGTCAAAATCTTGAGCTTTCTCGAAAACCTCGCTGATATGAAGAGATTCCCAAACCTTCGGAATCAGTTCCTTGTCTTCCTCGTAAGGTCTTGGAACAATTGCGTGAAGTTTGCCACCTGTTTTCGAATCTGCCGTGGCAAAAAGTGTGACGTCAATCCCTCTCGCAACAAGACCTTCCGTAAGAAGGGAAACAACTTGTTCCCATGGTCCGTAGTGTCGGGGAGGAGTTCGCCACGCTATCGAAGACAACATAGCAATACGCATACCGAAAACCTCCTTGAGCAGGCGGCTTTGTCATTATGTTACCGTTTTGTTTATCACAAACAACAGATAAGCACTTCTGGTACAAATTGGCGCATTTGTTATCTATTAAGTTAGTATTGGCCGAAAGCCGCGGAATGTCAAGCTCCCTGTCTGAGCTGACTGCGCTCACGCCCCTCAGCTATCCGCCCTGACGTTGGGTCATTGTCTCCTCCAGGACTCTGGGACTTGACAAAAGCTGTCAAATGCTTGAACAATGTACCATCTTCAAGTGCGGATCACCCGGCAAGATCACTTAATTCATGAATTGAACCATGGACCAAAGGGGCTTTCTAAGCAGGCGATCAAAGCGTTCAGGGGCAGACGTGGCAAGAATCCAACTGGAAAACCCTATCTTGGTATCAGACCTCGACGTAGTTTACGTGGGGACATTCGTTCCCAAAACATGTGGAATTGCGACATTCGCCAACGACCTGGGTACTTCCATCAAGCAAGAAATGGGAGGCAAACCATATCGCGTCGTTGCCATTAGCGATCGAGCAGGAGGGTACGATTACCCGTCTGAGGTTACGTTTGAGATCCGAAAAAACGTAATTCGTGATTATGCTCGTGCAGCCGAATATCTTAACGGTTCCTCGGCCCAGATAGTCAGCCTTCAGCACGAATTCGGCATCTTCGGGGGCGACGCCGGCAAGTACCTTTCAGTGCTGCTGTGCCATCTAAAAAAGCCGGTAATAACCACCGTACACACAATCTTGGAAAATCCTCCGACAGACTATCGGGAGGCCTTTGAGGATGTCATAAATTGCTCTCAGCGACTGGTCACCATGAGTCAAAAGGGGGCCAGGATGCTCCAGGAGATATATGCCGTCCCTCGAGACAAGATCTCAGTAATACATCATGGTGTTCATGACGTTCCTTTTGTTGATTCTAACTTCTACAAGGAAAAGTTCAATGTGGAAGGCCTGACGGTTCTTCTTACATTCGGGTTGCTCAGTCCCAATAAGGGCATAGAAACTGCTCTGGAAGCACTACCTCATGTTGTAGAGAAACACCCGGATACTGTCTACATCATTCTCGGCGCAACGCATCCTGAAGTTAAAAAGGTTCACGGCGAGCAGTATCGCTTATCATTGGAACGAAAAGTCATCGACCTGAACCTAGCGGACAATGTGGTGTTCCACAACAGATTTGTCGATCTGCAGGAATTAACCGAATACATGTCTTGTTGTGATGTTTATTTGACTCCATATTTGGCCAAAGAACAAATAACCTCGGGCACACTTGCCTACGCTGTGGGAATGGGCAAGGCCGTAGTGTCTACACCCTACTGGTACGCGGAGGAATTGCTCTCTGATTCACGGGGAGTGCTGGTAGATTTCCGCGACGTGAAAGGTATGGCCAAAGCTCTGAACGACTTGATCGGCGATTCCATACGGCGGAACAAGATGCGGAAGGCGGCTTACGAGTACGGGCGCACAATGGTGTGGCGAGAGGTAGGGCGCCAGTACGTGGAAATGTTTGTGCAAATGCTCGGCGAGCGGAAGGACTTGGAAGTAAAATCTTCCTGGAAGCAAAAGATGCTGCCCGTGATTACCCTCCCGGAGATCAACCTCGACCATTTGATCTCTTTATCAGACAGTGTCGGGCTGTTGCAACACGCGTGCTTTGGCATACCGGATCGTGATAATGGGTACAGCGCCGACGATGTCGGTCGGGGACTTGCCGCGCTGATGACCTGTTATGAACAACAAAAGGACGAGCAGATCCTGCCTTTGATCAGGACCTACATCAGCTTTCTGAATCACTCCCAGACGGAAACAGGCCATTTCCACAATTTCATGTCATACGATCGAAGATTTCAGGATCAGCAGGGGAGCGATGATACCTTGGGCAGAGTCCTATGGGGACTTGGAACCGTTGTGAGATGGGGCACAAAAGAGCAAATACGGGCTCTGGCCCAAAACATCATGGCGAAGGCCGCGCCGAGAATACTCGAACTTCAAGCGCCGAGGGCCAAGGCCTATGCCATTATAGGTATGTTCCATCTCTTGCAAAAATTCGAAGGAGCGAGCCAATTTAAAAGACTTCTGATCCAGTTGGCTGATGATCTGGTCAGCCTGTACAAAGAGAACCAGAGTGAGGACTGGCAGTGGTTCGAGGATGTGATAGCCTACGGAAACGCCAAAATCCCTGAGGCATTGCTGCGTGCTTACCAGGTAACACAAAGCGAAGAATACATGAAGGTTGCGCTGGAATCGCTGGATTTTCTTACCAAACAGCAGTGGAATGGAGTCTATTTCGAGCTTGTCGGCAATGAAGGTTGGTACCCCAAAGGTGGGGAAAGAGCCCTCTTTGGACAACAGCCCATAGATGCAGGCTACCTGGTGGAAGCATACGTCGCAGCTTCAGAGGTAACTAACAGTTACAAGTACCTCGAACTCGCTCGGCTTGCTTTTGACTGGTTCCTGGGCCGAAACAGGCTCAATACTGCGCTCTATGATTTTGCTGACGGCTCGGTGGCCGACGGGATCGACTCCAACGGAATCAGCGCCAATCAGGGGGCGGAATCCGTGGTGTGCTACCTTCTTGCAGTCCTCGGCCTTTCCGAACTCAAGGCTCAAAGAATTCAGGCATCCAAATGAGAACCTTCCCATTTCCACGCTGTCTTATGGATCTATAGCGAAGGTATCTAAACGGCAACTCCTGGAGCCTCAGAACCGCCCCTACCTTCTCCTCTCAGTCACCAACTAATGATTTTTTTTGCGATCTTTGCGGGTTGCAAAGGGAGACTGTTTGATGTAGAAGCGCCCTGAGCGGACAAGTTTGGACGGCAGCCGGTATACTACGACGAAGAAGACAGCGGGAAAGAATCGGCATACGCTGGTCCAACACAGTCACGTTCACTTGGGCAACCGGTGAGCCCCGGTCGTAAAGAAAAGGACTTTCCATGAGCAATTCAGACCCCATAGTCATAATTTCGAGCTATCCTCCGCGCCTGTGCGGAATCGCGACTTTCGCTGAAGAAGCAAGGGAATTCATCCAGAAGGCCAATCCGGACAGGGATATCCTGGTAATAAGCCACACAGACGGCCAAGGAGAAGGCGTATTTCCTATCCTTGACATGTCCAGGAGGGATTGGTGGAAGACCGTGGCCGGAAAAGTGTCTCAGCTGCGCCCGTACGCAGTCCATCTGCAACATGAATACGGCCTGTACGAATACCATGACTCGAGGGGCGAGGGAGATGGAAATGAAGGGTTTCTGGATTTGCTCGAGGCAATCAATGAATTCCCCACTATTGTCGAGCCTCATACCGTCCACGGTAGACTAACTGATTTTGAGGCAAATTTCGTGTACCAGATGTGCGAACGGGCAAGGGTAGTGCTGTTCAAGTGCCATTATCAAAAATGGCGCCTGGAATGGAATTTCGTTGGCCGACATTGGCGAACCCCCAAAAACGTCATGGTGGTCCCTCATGGATCCAGGCCCGATCGACGCTGGGGAATCAAGGACGTCCGGGCTCTCAAGGAAGAGTTGGGCTTGGACAAGGTCCCGTACCTGGGTGAGCACCTCGTGGGCATGGTCGGATGGATACAGTCAAATAAACGCTGGGATATCTTAACTTCCATGTGGGAAGATATTCATGCAGAAATACTGGAACGGTCCGGCGAAAATTGGGACCTCTTAGCAGCCGGAAAAATGAGAGATCCAAACCACTTGACGGACTACAATCATTATCGACAGCAACTCGAAGTCCTGGAAAAAAAAGGACTGGCCCACTATTTCGAGTTTGTTCCACGGGGAGAAAGATATTACAAAGTTATGGCGATCTGTGACTTCATAGTCTTGCCTTCCACCGATGAAACCCAATCCGGAACGCTTGCACGAATAATTGCATTGAATAAGCCATTTATAACTACTGCCCCCATGGAAGGACTCACTGCTCAGACGCTCGAAAGCGAAGGCGGATTGCTTTTTACCACCAAGCAAAGATTGAGGGACCAGGTAATCACGATGGCCTGTGACGAAAAACTCCGGTTGCAACTCGGAGAGAACCTCAAGAAATATCTTGATCAGGTAGTTTCCTGGGAACTGGTAGCCAAACAGTACAACGAAGCTTACGAGTTGGCGCGACAATCCGTTGCGAGCGGACAAGCGGTTGAACTCCCGCTTGAATTCTGAGCGATAGACACGAGGACAGTCGGACACATGAGATACGCAACGGACAACGGCTATTGCGAACTGTTTAGAAGGTATGAGGCGAACCCCATCCTCACCTATCGCGACTGGCCCTATCAAGTGAATTCAGTGTTCAATCCAGGCGCTACAATGGTTAATGGCCGGTACCTGCTGTTGGTGAGAGTGGAAGATCGCCGGGGATTCTCACATTTGTGCGTCGCGCGCAGCCCTAACGGACTTACAGACTGGGAAATTGATCCTCGGCCTACACTTGTGCCGCAGCCTGAAGGTTATCCCGAAGAAACTTGGGGAATAGAAGATCCTCGACTTACGTGGATAGAGGACCTTGGAATGTGGGTTGTCGCCTATACTGCCTATTCAGAGGTCGGGCCTCTGGTGTCCCTTGCGACTACCGAGGATTTTGTCGACTTTCATAGGCTGGGTCCTGTCACGCCTCCCGAGGACAAAGACGCCGCGCTTTTCCCTGTCAAGTTCAAAGGCAGATATGCAATGATCCACAGGCCTGTGACAGCGTTTAGAGACGTTGGAAGGCACATCTGGATATCTTTCTCACCCGATCTGAAGCACTGGGGAGATCATCAGGTTCTACTGCCTGCTAGGAGAGGCGGCTGGTGGGATGCAAACAAGATTGGACTCTCACCACCGCCGCTTGAAACTTCTGACGGCTGGCTTATTCTGTATCACGGCGTGAGGGAAACTGTTGCGGGCGGCATTTACCGACTTGGGCTCGCGCTGCTGGATAAGGAAGATCCGACCCATGTGCTGAGACGCACCGATCACTGGATATTTGGTCCTGAAGAGCCTTTTGAAAAGAGCGGTGACGTTGGCAATGTTGTCTTCGCCTGTGGCTGGATCCTGCAGGGTGATGAGCTGCGCGTCTATTATGGAGGTGCAGATAGTTGCGTTGCAGTCGCCACGGGGAGTTTGAAGGAGGTTATGGACTTCCTTAAACAATGCCCTAAAGGATAACACTTGAACCAACGGCTTCTGGCCAGACGCTGGTTGCCCTATTGGGAAATTGTCCAGGATCAAGCTAGACGTATGAATTTCGCTCCTTCAGTGGCCCGCGAAAGGGAATGGGTCTTGCGAATTCAGGAGGCGAGATACTTAAAGAGTCTTCCCCGTAGATCCCACGTTTGAAAGCACATTCGTATGAGTCCCGCATGCCTTGACGGCAGCCCTAGATTTTCTCCTCGGTTTGACATCCAGGAGAAAACCCAATAACTTCCCTCGAAGCCCGTTTGCAAGATCAGCCCAGAAGCGCTGCCATCCTGAGAGGTCTCCATGCCCGCCCCTGTAGCCATCGTCGGAACCCTCGACACCAAGGGAGAAGAGGTCGGATATTTAAGGCATATAATAGAAGAATCCGGCTGTTCCACGATCGTCATGGATGTGGGGACCCTCAGTCCACCAATGATTGAGCCTGACATCTCACGGGAAGAAGTCACTGACGCGGCCGGCGTCACTGCCGAGGAATTACGGAAAAGGGCTGATCGAAGATCGGCCGTGCAGACTATGATCGACGGCGGGGCAATTGTAATAAGTCGCCTATTTGAATCCGGTAGGTTGTCGGGCATCATAAGCATTGGAGGAGGCACCGGGACTCATATCGGCACCGGGATCATGCGCTCCCTGCCCCTGGGTGTGCCCAAGTTGATGGTCTCCACGGTGGCCTCCCGGGACATGAGCCAACTCATTGGGACAAAAGACATCATCATGATGCATTCGGTCGTGGATATCCTGGGACTGAATGCCATCAGCAGGAGAATACTCGCCAACGCGGCATCGGCCATGGTGGGAATGGTTCGCAGCACAGTTCAGATCCGTTCCGACAAGCCGCTGATCGGTCTGACATCATTCGGTTTCATAACCAAAGGTGCGATGCGGGTCAAAGGGTTGCTCGAAGAACATGGATACGAAGTGGCTCCTTTTCACGCCAACGGCACCGGAGGCATGGCAATGGAGGACCTGATCGACCAGGGATTGATAAGCGGGGTGGTAGACTTCGCCCTGCATGAATTCGCCGACCAGATGTACGGCGGGTATTGCGGAGCAATAGGCCCGGAGCGACTCGAGTCTGCGGGACGGCGGGGAATTCCGCAGGTCGTGGTTCCGGGAGGACTGGATTGCATCGTGCTGGAATTTGACTCCCTGGAGACAATGCCGGAAGAGGTCAGAGGCCGCAAGGTATTCTGGTACGATTTCAGATCAGGGGTTCGCACCAGCCGCGACGACGTACTCCGGTTGTCCGGGATAATAGCTGAGAAGCTCAACCGAGCCAAAGGCCCGGTGAAGGTTGCGATACCCCTCAAGGGTTGGTCCGAAGCGGACGCGCTGGATGGCCCATTGCACGACTCTGAAACGAACAAGGCTTTCACCGCTGAGCTACGAGCCGCCCTGGCCGGACAAATTGAGGTCATAGAGGTTAATGCTCACATCAACGACGCGGAGTTCGCGGAAGTTGTGGTCTCAGAGTTGGATACCATGATGAAGCCTTGAGATTGACCAGTTGCACCAGCATGTCGTGTAGATAGTCATGGATTTACAATCATTTGGGAGATGGATCATTTTCGCCGGCCTGATTGTGGCCGCCTTGGGTCTGATTGTCTGGCTGGCGGGGAAGTCAGGGCTGCCGTTCGGTAGTCTTCCCGGTGACATCAGCGTGGACCGGCCCGGGTTTTCATTCCGGTTTCCGCTGATGACCTCAATTGTGTTGAGTATAGTGATTACAATTGTGCTGAATTTCTTGCTGTGGTTCTTCCGGAAATAGTCGGCAACTATTAGTCATGCCAAAGGTTGGAGGACAGAAGATGGATCTAGGCCCGGCCGCGGGCGTTATCAGCTATCACAGTCGGCGGGCACGGCCCGCCCTACGAATCTGCGAGGCGCCTCCTGTAGGGCGGGCCGTGCCCGCCATGCCCGGGTGTCGCTGAAACGTAACAAGGTGTCACTCGTTCCCAGGCTCCAGCCTGGGAACGAGAAACTCTATCCCTTACGTGCATGGTGGTTCCCGCTGGCCGCGGGAACCACCATGCACGTAAGAATATGAGAGTTTTTGGGGAGGGGTGCAGGGGAACCCCTTTTTTGCAAAAAGGGGTTCCCCTGCAATTCCCTTCTTCGAGCCACCCTGTTAGACCTGGCCTGATTCTTCAGGAGGCTTGCCTGCTTCATCCCAGCCTCTGGCCTTGTAGTAATCTGCCAGAAGTTGCTGCATCTGTTCTTCAGGAATTATCTTGCCGGTCTCAGGGAGCACTTCGTTGCAGAAGCGCTTGGGAAGCTTGTCGTCTTCCGGTGTCAGACCTTCCCTGATGTTGAAGCGCCGTGTGTTATCGGAAATGCCTGTTGCTATGGATTTAAGGGACTCCCTGTCAAGATCGAGCCCCGTTATGCCCTTGAGCATTTCCGCAAGATCGCCCCACTGGTACAAATCACGGTAAAAACGGCAAAGGACCAGTGAATCAAAAATGGTCAGCCGATCTTCCCACTCGATGAACATTTCCGCCTTGCCCGCGATCTGGTCGGGGTCGATCATTTTGGCCAACTCGGGCTTGTAAAAGGTAGCTCTTAAGTGGCACGCGCCGCGATCCGAGGTTCCGTAAGCCAAGCCCATGCCTTTGAGCACGCGAGGGTCATAACCCGCGGGCTCCAAACCTTTCACGTGGATGGCCTGATCAGCCATTCCCATGGCTTCAGCGGCGACTTTGATCCCCTTGGCGAGTGTATCCCCGATTCCTCTACGAAAAGCGATCTCTTCTATGAGGGTAGCGATTTGGTCAACCTGGCCATAGTCGATCCGGTAGTCGATCTTACCCTGCCGCGAGGCCTCTATCGTAAGTGCGGCCAAATTGCCGGCGCTGATGGTGTCTACGCCGACCCGATCGCACAGATCGTTCAGGTACGCGATCTCCTCTATGGATTGAACCTCACACAGGCCGCCGAAAGAGTAGATAGTCTCGTACTCGGGCCCTTCTATCTTGAGCCCCTTGTGCCGGCCTTCTTTGACGGTAGACATCCTTCCGCAGGCGATGAAGCATTTCAGGCAGGCATGCGGGCTGACTTCACAGCGTTCGTGAAGGGCCGCAGCATTGATCTGCGCCTGATGTTCCGCTTGACCTTTCTGCCAATAGCGTGTGGGGAAGCTCCCCACCTTGCTCATGATGTCAACCATCATGGGGGTGCCCAGGCTCTTGTACGCCTTAACTCCCGCATCTTCCTTGGCCCGTTGAGCTAGATCCTTTGAAAACCGCCTCACAAGTTCGGGATCGGCAAGTTCCTTGGTTTTGTTTCCCCAGAAAGCAATGGCTTTGATTTTTTTTGAACCCATCACCGCGCCTACGCCGGTGCGTCCCGCGCTTCGCCATCGGTCGTTCTCGATGACTGAGAAGGTGACTCCATTCTCACCTGCCGGGCCGATGACAACCACCCCGCAGTTTTTTCCGGGGCCACGCTTCTCCTTGAGCCAGGCTTTAACGCGATCTTCCGTTTCATAGGTATCGAGGCCCCAGATATCACCGGCAGGATGAAAATGTGCCCCTTCGTGGGAAACCTCCAGCCACACCGGCTCCTCGGCGGCGCCGTGAATCAGCACCGCGTCGAACCCGGTTTTAGCCATGTACTCGGCAACCGTACCGCCGGAATATGATTCGGAATAGAAACCCGTTTGTGGGGACTTGCTGTAAACGCCGTAGCGGCATGAACCCCATATCGCGGTGCCTGTGGTAGGTCCGATTGCGAAGACAAGGTGGTTATCGGGACTCATGGGGTCCACGCCCGGAGGATTATGCTTGAGAAGCAGATGCGTGGCCAGCCCTTTACCTCCCAGAGTCCGAGTCATAACCTCGTCAGAAATCATATTAAGATCATAGGATTTCTGGGAGGCGTTAACTCTGAGCACCATATTGTACAAACCAAACATGGCTCACGTTCCTTTTTTTGCGGCAGGTTGATGTTGCACTGGATTGTGGCTTTGGCCCGCAGATTTGGCCGATGCCGCGGGCACATGATACCAGCCTTTGCCCCAGGATAAGGCACAGACTGTCATTGCGAGGAGTGAAATCCCGCGTTCCGCGGGAAAGCAATCTTATCTTCGGTGGGACAGGCATCTTGCCTGTCATCCCAACAGACAGGCGAGACGCCTGTCCCACCAATGCAGATTGCTTCGGGCTTCGGCCTCGCAATGACACCTTAATGGCATTCCGCCTCGTTACGCTGAGCTAAAGGCATAATCTAAAAGAATATAACATCGTCTGTTAGAGCACGCTCCTGTAAATCTCCTCAGCATCTCCGAGTTTCAGCTCCCGCGGGTTGTTGGCAAGAAGCCTTGTCACCTTCATCACACCTCGTGCGAGGGAAGGAATGTCTTCCGCCTTAACCCCGAACTCACTCAACCGATTGGGAACCTTGAGATCGCTTGCCAGCGTCCGGAGCGCTTCCACAGCCATCTGTGCGGCTCGGCGTTCGCTCAAGCCGTAAATTTCTTCTCCAAAGACCTCCGCCATGCGCGCGAACTTGGGCAAGTTGCCCAGCATGTTGAATTCCATTACAGCCGTGAGCATGATGCTGTTGGCCACACCATGCGGAATGTGGAATTCCGCTCCTATGGGGTAAGCAAATGCGTGAACCGCTGTCACTCCCGCGTTGGCAAAAGCCATTCCTGCCAGCATACTGCCTTCGAGCATGTTCGACCTGGCCTGGAGGTCAGATCCGTTCGCGAAAGCGGTGCGTATGTTTCGGAAAATAAGGCCCATAGCGTCCAAGGCCAGCAGGTCCGTAAACCGCGTGGCATTCCTCGAAGTATAAGCCTCAACCGCGTGAATCAAAGCATCCATGCCCGTGGCCGCGGTCATCGCCGCGGGCAGCCCCAGAGTCAGCTCAGGGTCCAAAATGGCGCATGCCGGGAACAGATGCGGGCTTACTATGCCCTTTTTAAGCTTCTCCTGATGGTCGGAGAGGATGACGATGGGGGTGACTTCGCTGCCCGTGCCGGCTGTGGTAGGAACCACAATCGTCGGCAGCCCCCGGCTTTTAACCATGTCTATTCCAAAGAGAGAGCTGATCGGCTCTTGGTTGGTCACAAGTATGGAGGCAGCTTTGGCTATGTCCAGAGAGGAACCTCCGCCAATCGCGACAATGAGTTCCGCAGCGGCCTCTCTGGTTCGCTCCGCGGCTTGGGTAGCGACTTCGTGGCGTGGGTCAGGTTCCACATCGGCAAACCTTTCCACCGAACAACCTGCCGTTTTCAACAGTTCTTCGAACCTGCCGACGATTCCAGTTTGGACCAGGCCAGGATCGGTAATTATCATTATTTTCTTCGCGGCCAGCCGCGCTGCTTCCTCGGCAATCCGCTCCGCTGAGCCGGGTCCCATGACTATGCGCGGTGTTGTTTGAAAAATACTTACACGATTCATTGAGGTCTCACCTTCCTGGATTAGTGTCTCCGGCGGCCCGCCTACACGGCTAGATATTTCTTTTGCACGCTCTCGTCCTTCTGGAATTCGCCCACCGTCCCCGTGTACACGACCTGGCCCCTGTCGATAACCACGACACGATCAGCAACCGCCAGAGTGAAGCGCATATTTTGCTCCGACATTAGAATGGTCGTCTGCGCGCTCTTCAGGCTCATTATGAGGTCCCTAAGCACAGAGACGACCACAGGCGCCAGACCTTCAGTCGGCTCATCGAGAACCAGCACGTCAGGGTTGCCCATTAACGCCCTGGCAATCGTGAGCATTTGTTGCTCTCCGCCGGAAAGAGTCCCGCCGAGGCGATCCTGCATATGCACCAACAGAGGGAATTGGTCCAAAACGCTCTCAAGGTTCCAGCGACCTTTGCGGCGCGGGATCTTGCCCAATTCGAGGTTCTCCCGGACGGTCAAGGGTCCGAATATCCTTCGGTCTTCGGGAACGAACCCAAGCCCCATTTTTGCTATCTTATATGCAGGGAGCCGCGTGCAATCCGTGCCCTTGAACACCACTTTTCCGCTTCGAGCCGGAGTAAGTCCCATAATAGACCTGAACGTGGTGGTCTTGCCCGCGCCATTGCGGCCCATGAGGCACACGGTTTCGCCGACAGCCACGGAGAGCCCGACGTCAAACAGTATGTGGCTGTGACCGTAAAAGGTGTTGAGGCCCGAAGCCTCCAGAATAGGGGTCATGCGAGATCCTCGCCAAGATAAGCGGTAACCACTTCCGGATTGTTTCTGATTTCGTCGGGCGTGCCTTCGGCCAGGAGCCTACCCTGTTGCAGGACCCGGACAGTTTGAGCTATGCCGAAGACCGTGTCCATATCGTGTTCGATGAACACAAGGGTCAAATCGAATTCCTTCCACAATCTGGCAATCAAGTTCCGAGTAAGCTGACGTTCCTCAGGCGACATGCCCGAGGTCGGCTCGTCTAGGAGCAGCAATTTCGGTTCGAGTCCCAGTGCGATTCCAATGTCCAGGAGTTTCTGGTCCCCGTGAGACAACTCCAGAGCGGGCCGGCCGGAATGCTCCTTCAGGCCTATGCTTTCCAGAATAGAGTAAGCCTTTTCCGTGGCCTCCTCGAAGCTTTCAACGGTCCCGATCGGTTTTTGGCTCTGGCCGAGTTTGGAGAGGCAGGCCAAACGCACGTTGTCCAAGACGGTCTCTTCTGGGAAAATGGATGTGATTTGAAACGCCCGTCCCATGCCACGCTGCACGATTTCCTGCGTGGACAGACCAGTAATCTCTTGACCCTGAAAAACGATTCGCCCTCGATCCGGCATCAGATAGCCCGTGATCTGGTTAAAGAGCGTCGTCTTCCCTGCACCGTTGGGCCCGATGATGGCGGAGATGCTGCCGGCTTCCACGGAAAAACTTACCCCTGAGGTTACCCTCAGACCTCCAAAGGATTTGTCGACGTTATCCAAAACCAAGATGGGTTCCATCTCAACCTCTTGCAGGCGCGCGGCTCCTGAAACGGTCCACGAGCTTCCTGACCTCACCTACCAGACCTTTGGGAAAGAGCAGAACCATCACCATCATAATGGTTCCCACGATCAGCGGCCAATACTCGGTCCGCGCTCCCACCATGTCTTCGAGGACTATAAGCACTCCCGCCCCGATAAATGGCCCAAAGAACTGACCGATTCCACCGAGGACCGACATGAGGATGACCTCTCCCGAGGTGGTCCAATAGAGCATATTCGGGTGGATGGAATTGTCCACCCCGGCCATGAGACCGCCTGCCAGGGCAGTAAAGGCCGACGAAATCATGTAAATGGTGAGCTGGTTGCGCTTGACGCTCTGCCCCAGAAAGCGCACCCGGTCCGGGTTTTGTCGTACGCATCTCAAGGTCAGTCCCATGGGCGACCCCGAGATCCGCTTCAACACTAAGATGGAGAGAGCCACCACCACCAGAGTGAAATAGTAGTAGAAAATGCGGTCACCCAAGATTCCCGGAGGTATCACCCCCTGAATGCCGTCATCCCCACCGGTGACGCCATACCACCTGAAGGTGATCTGCCAGGCTAGCTGTCCGAAAGCCAGAGTCATCACGGTAAAGAACACGCCACTGACACGGATGATCAGGAGCCCTATCAAAATGGATAGGACCACTGAACATACGATCCCAAGGACGATGGAAGGAAGGAACCAAGCGTCTCCCCAATACTTGAATGTCATACCTACGGCATAGGCTCCCAGCCCGTAATAGAGAGCCTGACCAAAGGAAAGCATGCCCGTGCCGCCCCACAGCATATTGAAGGAGACCGCAAACAGACCCCACACGAGAATGTGGCTGGCTAACATTATCTCGTAGCTTGAAGCTCTCAATAACGGCACCATAGCGAAGGCCATGAAGAGCACAGCCCAGAAAGCGGCTTCCTTGTATCTCTTGATGCTCTCCATTACTACACCTTCCTGAGCGGACTGTGGGAAAACAGGCCTTCGGGTTTGAAGATCAAAGTGAGCACCATGACAACGTAACTCACGACAACAGCCCATTCCGGCACCAAGATGACAGCGAAAGCAGTAACCTCCCCAAGAATGAGCGCACCCAGCCACGCGCCCCAGAAATTACCCATTCCCCCTATGACCACCACAATGAGAGAGTCAATGATCACCTCAATCCCCGCTCCGGGGGTCACGGACCGCAGCGGCGCAGCCAACGCACCGGCAAAGCCACCCAGCGCCGTGGCAATGCCGAACACCAATGTCATAGTCAGAGGCACGTTCACTCCCATCGCCGAGAGCATTTCACGGTCCAGGGCAGAGGCCCGTGCGACTTTTCCCGCGCGAGTGCGGGTAAGAACAAGCCAGGCCACTACCACCACCGCAAGCCCGATTCCTATAATGGCCAGGTTGTACGTCGGTGTGGTCTCGCCCAGAATCTGGACCGAGCCCCTGAGGCCGGCCGGTCTCAACAACGACTTGTACTCGGTGCCCCAAATAATCTTCACCATGTCGTCTATGACGAGGATAAACGAGTACGTTAACAGAATCTGGAACCCGGCTTCCTCGGCTCGGCCATAGATCCGCCGCAAGAACAGGGACTCGGCAAGCATTCCCAACACGCCTGCGCCAAGGGCCGCGGCAACGGTCGCGGTCCAGAAATCGGTGTGCCATACCGTCGCGGCCTGATAAGCCAGGTAAGCGCCCAGCATGTAGAAAGATCCATGAGCGAAATTGAACACGTTCCCGACGCCAAAGATCAGCGTAAGCCCGCTGGCCACGAGGAACAGCAGGGTCGCCATGGTCAATCCGCTCAGGAGCTGTACCAGTATAAATGACAGGTCCATTCGGAACCTTCTTCCGCCGTAGGATCACTCGGCTATTGAGCCGCTTTCAAACTCGTTGCCTAAAGCTTTTTCCGATTGCAGGTAGTCTGATACCGTCATTCCGGCGCAAGCCGGAATCTAGTTTCTTCAATAGGGCCTGGACCCCGGCTTTCGCCGGGGTGACGGCAAGTGAACAAGTCACTACTTTCGGCAAAGGCCACAAACCGGTAATCCGCGGGGGAAACCTTCATACAAAAAGGTTTCCCCGGATCTTTCCTCTTCGACAGCGAATCAGCGTCACTTCTTGCGCCTGGGCTCTATGTATTCTTTCGGCGGCAACAGATCTTCCGCCTTGTAGATCTTCCAGTTGCCGAGCATACGTTTGGCCGGCGGGAACTGGTCGTTGGCGACCGTCACGCCGATAGCCTGCACCTGGACTATCTGATGGGTCTCCGGATCGATGTACGACGTGAAGCCTTCCGGATCTTCCGGCAGACTGATCTTCATGCCTTCCAGCGCCTTCACCAACGCCTCGGTGTCATTGGGATTCCCCACTTTTTCCACTGCCTGAGCAATGGCCAGGATGCCCGTATAAGCGCCTTCGGCCGCGTACGTAGGATATCTGCCCGTCTTCTTGAAGAACTTCGCGACATAGTCCTTATTGGCCGGTGTTTCAGGCCAGTTATTGTGATGGCGAGCGCTCAGCACCAGACCGAGAGGCAATTCGGCTCCGGTGGTGCTCATGACCTCATAGTTGCCGCCCGCGTCAGGCGAGCAGAACAGCGTCTTTTCGAACAGGCCGTACGGTGTGGCCTGCTTGATAAAAGCCACTGAATCACCGCCCCACAGACCGCAAATCAGCACGTCGGGCTTGTCTTTGAGGATCGAGGTTATGAACGGCGTGTATTCCGGTGCAAAGAGCTTGGGCCAGTATTCCCCCACCACTTTGTATTTTATCCCGAACCGATCGAGATTGTACTTGAGTTCGTTCCACTGGTCGTGGCCGTACGCATAGTCCGGTCCGATGTACGCCATGGTTTGCCACGGTTTGGTCTGCATCATCTCTTTGAGATACAAAGCCCCCGCGGCCATGGACTGGAAAGTGTTGTTGGAGACACGGAAATAGTACGGTTGAAATTTATCCACCGTAAGCTGCGTGGAAGCGTGGTCCGTCCCGATGAAGATCTTCTTGTTCTGCTTGGACACCTCGGTCAGCGCAAGTCCTACTGCCGAGCTGACCACTCCGAAGAGGAAATGCACCTTGTCCTGGTCAATGTAACGTTTCGCGACCATCACCGAGTAGTCGGGTTTGGCCTTGGAATCGGTGTTGATCAGCTCCAGCTTGTACCCGGCGACCCCGCCTTTACCGTTTATTTCCTCGACCGCCATCTCCGCAGCATCCACGGAATCCAAACCGTAAATGCCGGCTCGACCGGTCATGGGGTACAGGGCTCCGATCTTGACCACCTTTTCTTGCGCCAACGCGCAGATTGGTGCCAGGGCCATAGCCAGAACAACCATGAGGATTACCGCAACCGACTTGTGCTTCACCATGCTTGTCTCCTTTACTTTTCGAAGATTCGTGAAAGCCGACATTGTCCGGGCCCAATGGGGCGCCTCCGTAATGTCAGGACTTGAAGGTTTTAGGCGCGAGCGGTTGGTTTTTCCAGTAATCGGGATCATGGGAAGGGACGACCTCCGCGCCGACATACTTCATGGCCTTGAACACGTACAGGGCCTGCAAGGACTGGGGGACGTCCCACGCCAGGCCGGGAGGTATTGCCTCCTGCATGTTCTCTAAAGTGTACATGGCGTCCGCGGCCAAGATCAGACTTTTTCCACCGGTCTGTTTCACAAGCAAGGACTGATGTCCCTCAGTGTGGCCGGGGGTCGGAAACGCGACCACCGTCTGATCCCCGAACAGGTCAAAAACACCCTCGATAGGTTTGATGTTCAGTTGATCCATAACTTTAAAGTCTCCAGGAATATAGGCCGTCTTGGTGCCCGAGGCCACAGCTTTTTTGATCAACTCCAACTCTTTCTTCTGTAGGTAGATAGGAACATCGGTGCCCTTGAAATTGTCGATGGCTCCCGCGTGATCCAGGTGTCCGTGGCTGATTATCACAGCCTTGAGGTCTTTCGGGCCGATCCCCAGTTTCTTGATCTGGGCCTGAAACTCCTCGTAGTCCTTCATGACCGGATAGTAGGCCTTTGTGACAGGCTCGCCCCAGTAGGCGACCGGGTCTTTGGCCACCATGGCATTGTTGCCGGTATCGAAGGCCACCCAGTCCTTGCCATGTTTGATGACGAAGAACGTCACCGGGATGTCAAATGGTGTGCCCACACGGGTGTCCTTGAGCAATAACTGCGTCTGGGTCTTCAAAATGCCGCAGAGAAAGGCGTGAGCCTTGACCTCCGCGGCTGGACCCGCAGCCGGTTCTTTGGATTGGCCAAATGCTTCCGCGGTAATACCGACGGAGCCGACCGCGAGAGCAGTCGCTCCAGCGAACTTAAAGAACCCTCTTCTCGAGATTTCATCTGACATCGCGTTTCCCTCCCCTGTTTGTCACACGGATTCGCCTTCCGTTAAGGAGTATCCCCAAACACAGATAAGCCCTCTCAGCCCTTTCCTCGACCACGAACGGCACGACCTGCCTCTGGGCCACAGAACCGACACCTCTGCGACGGTCTTTATCGTTAAGGGCTACGCCGCTCTGACGGTTTCAACCTGCCGACTAGCGTCTTCACTATTGAGAGCACGGCGCTCAATGCTTCATACGGTTGATCAGCCCAACGAAGCTTTGTCGTTGCTTGGAAGCCTCGCCTAGGAACGTACCGCTTGGGCCAGCCACGGGGATTGTTGGCAATAACCATGCCACAGTGAGATTTCGTGACACAGGGGCCGGACTCGGTAGGGAGAGAGGAGGTTGTCGCCAGGGCGGAATGATTGCAGAACTGCAATCACCACGAATCTCTCATCACGGAGGTAACACTGGCTAGGCGCTTTAACGCAAGCGCTTATGACAACATTGCAGTTTTGCAGCTTCATTGCACATTCGCAGCCCGGCCCGGCATCCCATAACGCACCATCTTGCGCCACAAAGTCGTGGGGTGCACGCCAAGAGCCCGGGCTGCTAACATCACCCCCCCGCACCGCTTCAAGGCCCCCGCTATCATCCGCTCTTCTAATGCCTCGACTGCATCCTTCAAACTGCCCACCTCCATCAGGTCCTGAATCACGGTAGAGGATTCTTTTAGTTCCCCGGGCAGATCTGCCAGTGAAATGACATCCCCGTCGCTTATCACGACGATGCGTTCGACGATGTTAATGAGTTCTCGGACGTTTCCGGGATACGTATACCGCATCAGCCCGTCCAAGACCTCGGGATCTAACCTTTTGTTGACCTGCATACTGCCATTCAAGTGCTCCAGTATCCGCAGGGCCAGGGGGAGGATATCCTCTCGGCGTTGACGCAACGGAGGAATGTGGATCGGGACTACGTTGAGGCGATAATAGAGGTCCTCGCGAAACAGGCCCTTGCGGACCAAATCTTTCAAGTCATGATTGGTGGCTGCGATAATACGTACGTCCACCGAAGTGGGGCGAGTGCTTCCGACCCGCGTGAAGGTTTTTTCCTCTATCACTTGCAATAGCTTTACCTGCATGGCCGGTGTCAGGTCTCCCACCTCGTCCAGAAACACAGTCCCGGTCTCACCCGTTTCGATCAGTCCCGCTTTCCCTGTGGGGGCAGCACCGGTAAACGCTCCCTTGGTGTAACCGAACAGCTCGCTCTCCATGAGAGAGTCCGGGATGGTCCCGCAGTTGACTTTTACGAAAGGCCGCTCCTTCCTCGGGCTCATTAGATGGATGATTCGGGCCAGCATGCTTTTTCCTACCCCGGATTCGCCCAGGAGCAATACCGAACTGTGAACCCCGGCGACTTTCACTGCCTTTTGAACCACTTGGGTCATGGCGCTGCTCTTGACCACCATGCTGTCCAGTACATGCTCGAATCTCTCCTGCTCCAGCAAGGACTGATAGTAACGAGAACTCAGGCGCTTGCTCTTCTCAAGCTCCGCCCTCAGGTCGTTCAGATCGGTCATGTCCCTCACATTGGTTACCACGAGGGCGATCTTGCCGTCTTCATCGAAAATGGGCGTCCCGGTCACCAGGACTTGCTTGTTTACCTTGATGTTCTGCATCAGCGAGACTTGTGCGCCCTTCTTAAGCACCTCAAGCGTGACGGAATGGTCGAAGACCCCCTCGTTCACCAGATCCTGCATGTTTCGGCCGATCAGGTCCTCGCGTTTCATGCCTGCAATACGTTCGTAAGCGCTGTTCACTCGGATGGTATTTGCCCTGCCGTCAGTGATGTACAGGCCGTCGTAAGAAGATTCGAAAATTGCCTCAAGCTCGCGATGGAGCTTCTGATACCCTTGGAGTTCCGAAATGATGGCTTCGTATTCCGAGATGTCCTGGAACACGCTGATCACCCCGGCCACCTTTCCATCAACCAGGATCGGGTTCCTGTTTGCTATGATTGTGGCGCTGGGGAACACTATTCTTTTTCCGATCTGGGGACGGCCGGTTTTGAGTATCTCTTTGAGGTCCGGCCATGTATCAGGCCTGATTTCGGAGAAATGCCTTCCCACAGGAGAGGAACCCTCGTCACCCAGCATGCGCCTTGCCGCCTGGTTGTAGACTAGGATCACCCCATCACGATTGATTATGACTATTCCGTTGTGGGACGCGTCAAGTATGGATTCCCAAAGAGGGGGGTTGTTCTCCCTGGTTTCGGTGTTCAAGGTGGGAGGGATCATGGATCTTTCCGTCCTTTCAGGACAATTCTGCACGATGGAGCCGGCTTAGTCAAAAGGCAAATTTGCGCCCCATCGGAGTGCTTCATGGCCGCGGAGGGCACGGCATGGAGACTGGCTCAGAATTCATCGGAGCGGAGAAATAACGCTACGCTGGGTGGCCCGGAGGCCACTGCCTCCGGGTTCCGAAGGAACAGGAGGTGCCAGCTCATGAATAGGGGATCGTTGTAACTCCGCTGCTGAAACGGCGCGCAAAAAATACACCTCTTGTCGCTTCGCGACCCGCTGGTGGGACCGTCCCGCGCAGAACGCGGGATTGCCGGTCATCCCAATAGACAGGCTGGAAGCCTGTCCCACCACACCTCCGAGCCACCCAGGACTGACAAATGCCGCCCCCGTAACACGATTCCGCCGGATGGATGGGTTATGAGATAGTCTGCGGGGCCCTGCCCCTATGCAAGCTAACCGCATTCGGGCAAAGATTTTGCCAATCGGTATAGTCTTTGTAGGGCGGGCTGTGCCCGCGGCTGTTTGGATTTGGCGGCCAAAGGCCGCCCTACGCGCTCAAATGATACGGCTTCCCGGGCAGAGCCCGGGAGGTATTGGTTCGCAGGCAGAGCCTGGGAACCTGAAAAACCGCTATAGGGATGCCTGCCCGCGGATGGCTGAATGGATGCCGGGAGAGACAGAAACTCTTGACAACGCGCGAAGAGTATTTTACCATTTGGGTAAATGGTCAAAGAGAGGAATGCTCCATGACTCCCAGAGATAAAGAAAGGCTACGCTTGAAAGCAGAGGTGTTCAAGGCCCTGGGACATCCGATACGCCTCGGGATAGTCGAATTCCTCCACCAGGGTGAGGTGTGCGTGTGCGAAATCGTCGAGCGCGTCGGCACTGAGATGTCCAACGTATCAAAGCACCTGGGGATCCTCAAGAAAGCAGGAATCGTCGCGGACAGGCGGGACGGGCTCAAGATCATGTACAGCCTGACAATGCCGTGCGCGGTGGATTTTGCCCATTGTGTCGAAGGCGTGGTGATCAAGAGGCTCGAAGACCAGCGGTCGGTGATGGTGGCATGAGCAGACCATATCGTGAAAGGCTAATTGGATAGAAGTGGCTGTGGCTTCAAGATCCGTTAGCGCCTTGACCACGTGAATCTACGGTCCTGAGAGGAAGAAATGGACTCAGAAAAGAAACTGCCCGTTGTGGAAGCCCAGGCTGTTGCCGAACCGGTCATCGGCCCAACACGGTCGCTGGCAGACGTCCTGATGGAAAACAAGCTGTTATCCTATTGGCGGGAGGAGTGGAAGCCTCTGGCCGTAATCGCCGGCGTCTTCCTCGCCTGCTACTACATCCCCGTCGGCAGCATACGCTTTGACAACGCTGTTATGGAAGCTCTGTATCTTGTGAAATGGTATGCGCAGGAGCACGTCCTGCTATGCCTTGTGCCGGCGTTTTTCATAGCCGGGGCCATTGGGGTTTTTGTGAGCCAGGAAGGAGTCATGAAGTACCTCGGGCCGACTGCGTCCAAATGGATCGCTTACCCTGTGGCTTCCATATCGGGAACAGTGCTCGCAGTGTGTTCTTGCACGGTGTTGCCCCTCTTCGCGGGCATATGGACCCGTGGTGCGGGATTAGGACCGGCTTCCGCATTCCTCTATTCTGGACCTGCTATCAACGTTCTCGCGATCATTTTGACCGCTCGCATACTGGGAGTGGAATTGGGAGTAGCACGCGCTGTTGGTGCAGTTGTATTCAGTGTTGTCATCGGCTTGCTGATGCACGCGATCTTTCGCAAAGAGGAAGAGGAGCGAACCGAGGAGACGCTGGCGGCGATGGCGGGAAAGAGCCTTGACGGCCGACCGTTGTGGCAGACCACAATATATTTCGCCTTCATGATCGGGGTTCTCGTGTTCGCCAACTGGGGGAAGCCAGACCTGGATACGGGCCTTTGGTACAGCATTTACTCGTCAAAGTGGATCGTCACGGGACTTCTCTCAATCGGTTTTGCAGCGGTCCTGGTGCTGTGGTTCGAGGTTCCTTTATGGAAAATGGTGATTTCCGCTGTGGCTGTGGCAGTTGTGGGATGGTTTTTTCCCCACGATCCACTGGTCCCGTTCACGGCCGGAGTTATTGCGCTGTCGGTGATGGCGACCACGTCGGAAGGTGAAACTCAGGATTGGTTTAACGAGTCCTGGGGGTTCGCGAAGCAAATTCTACCCTTGCTTCTTATGGGCGTGTTGTTTGCCGGATTCTTGCTGGGTCGCCCCGACAAAGAGGGACTCATACCCAATGAGTGGATCGCCTGGGCCCTGGGTGGGAACTCGCTATGGGCCAATGCGCTTGCTTCGGTTGCCGGTGCGTTCATGTACTTTGCCACTCTGACGGAAGTGCCGATAGTCCAAGGCCTTATCGGCAGCGGCATGGGTAAAGGTCCGGCTTTGGCCTTACTGCTGGCCGGTCCTGCGCTGTCGTTACCAAGTATGCTGGTGATAAACAGCATCATGGGTCCCAAGAAGACCGTGGTCTTTGTGGGTCTCGTCTGCACATTGTCAACCGTCGCGGGGTTGATTTTCGGCGTGATAGTTGATTGAGCCGCGAGTTTTGCGATTCGCTGCGGTAGGTTCTCTTAAGGGCTGAAGCAAGTCGTGAAACCTGAAAGGAGTTCTCATAAAGTGCCGAACAAGCTTTCCCGAGGAGAATCACAGCGACCAAGATCCTTCATTAAATTTGAGGTATTAGCGGTCCTTGCCTGCCTTGGACTGCTCCTCCTTGCCGCATACGGATTTTGGCAGGAAAACCTTGCCGACACATTCACTTACGCTGCAAGCGCCGGTGATGTGACTCAAGTAACAACGCTGCTGGAGCGCGGGGTGCAAGCCTCGGTTAAGGACAGCGAGGGCAAAACAGCGTTGGGGAGGGCTTCGGGCAAGGGGCACAAGGGGATCGTGAAACTGCTCCTAACAAAGGGAGCAGATGCAAACACCAGGGGCAAATATGGCAAGACTGCGTTGATGCCGGCATCGTCCCAGGGCCGCCCGGAAGTGGTGAAGACGCTTCTGGCCGCGGGGGCCGACGTCGATGCGAGGGACGACTATGGCCAGACCGCGCTGATGTGCGCGGCGCTCAAGGGCCACAAGGATGTCGTGAAGTTGCTTTTGGAGAGCGGCGCGGATGTCAATGCAAGATCGAAGAGCGGGTTTACGGCACTGAGCATCGCCACGGATCGAGGGCATGTCGATGTGGGAGACCTCATTCTTGAACAGAAGCCCGATCTCACAGTCTCTGCCAGCCAATCAGGCCGTTCAAGATACTATTAAGACATAGAGGAACCGTGGCGCTCCTCAATTTCAGAAATCACAGTGGTCGCTCAACAAGCGATCTAATAAACGGGAGGATTCGATGAAAGTGGAAATCCTGGGCGTAGGCTGCGCCAAATGCAACAAGCTCTACGACATGGTGAGCGGGCTTGTGAAGGCCAAGGGAATCGACGCGCAAGTGGTCAAAGTGGAAGACATCAAAGTGTTCGCACAATACGGCGTGTTCATGACGCCGGCGCTGGTTGTGGACGGTGAGGTCAAAATAGCCGGAAAGCTGCCCAAAGAGGCTGACGTCCTGCAGTGGATGTCAGACTGAAAGCAATTCCTTCTGCGAGGCATATTTGTTGAAGTGCGACGGTCTTACGGGCTGCGCAACCCAAGTGAAATGGAGGAAATATGGAGACAAAACAGCATATTGGGGCTGCTCCAATAATTCTGGTGGCTCTGTTCTTTTGCCATATTCTGGTATCTTCAGCTCCGGCCATTGAAAATGGCGGATATTCCAACGGAGATCTTCTTGTAACAACCCAGTGGGTCGCAGACCACTTGAATGATCCAAACGTAAGAATCCTTGACCGGCAAGATGTTGAGCCTGGGGAAGAATTCTATTCTAAAGGTCACATTCCCAATGCCATTCGGATGCCTACTGATGCGATCAAGGGTATGAGGTTGGGTATCCAAGAGATGTTGGTGGTCAAGGATCTGATACGGTTTCTCGAAGAGAACGGCATATCGCCTGATCATCATGTTGTCCTAGTGAGCCGGTCAGACCGTTTTCCGGCAGCGACGCGGGTTTTCTGGGCCCTGGAACTTCTCGGGCACAAAAAAACTTCCGTCCTTGATGGAGGCATCGATAAATGGGCAGCTGAAAAAAGACCGATGACATCCGAGGTACCGCTTTTCGATAGGACTTCTTATAAGGTTAATCTGAAGCGCGATCGCCTCATGACTGGGGATGAGTTGGCCGGATATGTGGGCAGTTTCAAGGAACTCGGAATTGTGGTGGTAGATTCCAGGAGACCCGACGAGTACTCGGGAGCCAAGATGAGCCGTGCTTCGGACAAACTGGGACGCATTCCTGATGCCAACAACGTGTTTTTCATGAAAATCCTGACCGGGGAAACCTTCAAGGAATTCAAAGCCGCCGAGGAGATCAAGAAGACGTTCGCCTCGGAGGGCATAACCCCTGACAAGAATGCGATTTTCTCCTGTGTAAGCGGCTGCTTCGGTACAGTGCTCTACTTTGGGGCCCGTTTACTGGACTTTCCCAAAGCGGCGGTTTACGACGGCGGATGGATTGAGTGGAGTAGGAAGGACTATCCGGTTGAAGCCGGTTCGAGTTCAGGGGGAGCAGGCGCGGTCCAGGAGCCCCCTGTAAAAGCCGCTCCTCCGTCCTCGGCCCCGCGTGTGCCGCAACAAGGATGCTAAACGTAACTGGTGCCAGGCATTCGGGCGCCAAGATTGAAGAATGCAAGTAATCAGTGACCACACAGAAGGAGGTTTTTTCTAAATGCGAAGAATAGTGACTTTTTTTATTGTTTGCGCCCTTGCGATAGCAATGTTTGGCCTTCTCTCCCAGGCTTCCGCCGCGGAACCGAAAATAAACCTTCAGGCGCTCCTGTCCAAGCGCGCGCCGATTCTGCTTGAATTCGGCAGAGGCTGGTGTATTCCGTGCAAGTATATGAAGCCGATTCTGGAGGATATGTCCAAGGCTTATGCGGGCAAGGCAATTGTTATGACCGTTGACATGGATGCGAATAAGGACCTGGTGAGGGATTTCAGGATCAGAATGATGCCTACACAGGTTTTTCTCACACCCGACGGCAAGGAGTTTCGCAGGAATGAGGGCACGCTTGAGCGAGAGCAAATAATGCAGTTGTTCAGCCAAATGGGGGTGCCCGCGCCAGGGCAACCGGGAGCAGCGCAGGTTCCGGTCCCTCAAGCCGCGACCCCTCAAGGTCAACCGCCCCTCCCTGCCGGGGCCGCCCGGCGGTAGTTGACTGCAAGGAGACATTTCGGCGCAACGCGATAAGCAATACAACTGAGATCTTGGATCGGAGAAAAAGCAGAGGAGCAGGAGAATGGAATCGATATTTGCAGTGGTTCAGCAGTGGGTGTCTTCCGGCAGCATCTGGCTTGCCGCAGGAGGAGCGTTTGTAGGTGGGGCGCTCACAGCTATGAACCCGTGTGTTCTTGTCATGGTTCCGCTGCTGATTGGCTTTATCGGGGGCATGGATGAAGACATGACCGTGTGGAAGTCATTTCTCTTCACGCTGGTCTTTATTTTCGGATTCAGTGTGGAGTTGGCGATACTTTTTACGGTTGGTATGGCTGCCGCACCGTTCCTGCAATCCGAGTTCATGGTTTACGTGGTGGCTGCCATTTGTGTCGTTATGGGGCTCCACTTTATGGATATTTTTCATATCCCTCTTCCTATCTCCCAGGACAAACTGCCCAAGCATACAGGATTCCTCGGCGCGGCCTTGTTTGGTTTCATGTTCGGGCTTGTGTCGCTTCCATGCACCGGGCCTGCCCTTCTGCTTATAGTGAGCGTCATCCCTCTGAAAGGAGCGCTCTTTGGCGGGACCATGATGCTGTTCTACGGGATCGGCCACTGCTTGTTGATCCTGGCTGTCGGGACTTCCGCAGGGGCTGCCAAGCACCTGTTGGGCTCCAAGAGGATGCACTCGACGAATTTGGTCGTAAAGAAAGCTGCCGGTGCTCTTCTCGCAGTTGTGGGCCTGTACATTGGTGTCGGAGCGATCTTTCCCAGCCTTGGTTTTGCATTTTAGCGAACAGCTCAAAGCGGGGTCTTGGGATGGCGGACGATCACAGCCGAATAAGGATTGGTGACAACGAAATAGGACTCATGGGATTGAAAAGCGCATTTGAGGAAATCGCCCATTCCCATGCCGACGCTAGTGACGAAGAAATCCGGAATGTCCTCATCGAGAGATTGGCCAGAAACAACTACATACCGTGTTCCGTGAGAAATGAGTACGGCAAAGCCTTTGTTAGAGAGTTTCGAAAATTCCTCGGCCAACCGTACGAAGCCCCCCACGACGGACCCGTGAGAGTGGCCGTGCTCGGGCCCGGCTGTTCACAATGCAACCACCTGGAGCAAATAGTGATGCAGGTGTTGAACGAGATGAAGCTGCCGGCAGCTCTGGAACATGTGACGGACATCAAAGAAATGGCTAGTTACGGACTTGTCCGAACGCCGGCGCTGGCGATCAACGGGAAGATAATGGCCATGGGCACGGTTCCATCCCCGAAGAAGATCAGGACCTGGCTGGCTGAGCTGACTGATCCCAACACCACCCTCGCCTAACGCAAGCGTTTGAGGATCACCTATGACTTTGTTCCGCCGTCGGAGAATTGGCTTGAAATGGGCATTAGGCTTGTCCGTCGTTTTCTTGACGCTGGTCTATAGTTCCGCTGTTCGGGCGGCTTCGGAGCAGGCTTCCACAGTTAATGAATTAGTAGCCATGTTCGACTCCTCCACTTGCAAGGAATGCCACGAGAAAATCTATGGCCAATGGGAGAAATCTCACCACGCCAGGCCCTTGATGGGCATGGATGGTCCGATGCTGTTGACCCCATACCTCAAGAGGATATCCACGCCGGAGATGCCTGCCGAGAAGGCCATCAAGAGCGATTTTCCTTGCTTCAAGTGTCATCTCCCGCAAATGAAGTATGCGACGGATGCCGTGGCCGGAGAGATAGCCAGGGCCATGCTTAGCGACGATAAGGCTACCGTACGGAATCTGAACATAACCTGTCTGGTGTGCCACAACGAAAAGGCCGTTGTCCACGGCCTACCTGAGAAGAGTACCGTCTACGGCAACAAGGACCTGCCTGAACATAAGGGCTACCCTGTAAAGAAGAGTCCACTTCTCAAGGACTCGCTAATGTGCGGTCAGTGCCACGGGCTAGGCCCTGTTTTGGACTCTGCGATGCCTGTTCAGTGCGCCACACTTTACGGCAGTTATCTCCACGCCTACATTCCATCAGGCGGCTCGCAAACCTGCCAGGAATGTCACATGAAGAATGGCGACCACTACATGCCGCCGGATTTTAACCAAAGAGAGGAGCTGTCCGCTCGGTTGCGCGAGTCATTGCCTATGGAAGTTCAAACCTTGGCATACACCTTTCATCCAACGGAGGAAAAATTCTTTCCGATGGTCGTGGTGAAGACCAAGATCACCAGCAAGGCTGGACACCGTATCCCAGACGGTTGACCGTCCAAGACTCAGGTGGTCCTGGATGTGACCGCCAACAGTTCCGATGGCAAGAAGTTTTTTCAAACTTCGAGAATCTACGCGACCCAGGCAACCGATTCCCGCTCGACACAGACAGTCCTAGGCCCTGAAAACAAATTGGGCCTAATAAGAGACACAAGCATTCAACCGTTTGCCCCCAAAGAGGAAAGTATTGAGGTGCAGTTGCCGCCGGGCGTCACAGATGCCATAATTGAGGTAAACCTTAGCTACAGGCCTCGACCTGGCAATGTGTATCCCATTCACGAGGTGGTAAGGAAAGTGAGTCTCGGTGCGAAGAAATAAGATGGAAGGACAGACAGAGCGATGAAATGGTTTTGGCCTTTGATAGTGCTTTTGGCCTTGGCAACGTCGGCCTCGGCGGCAACAGGACCGAGAATTCATTTTGAGGCCCCGATTCAGGATTGCGGGAAAGTCCTCTCGGGCGGTACCGCCCAAGCGCGGTTCGTCTTCACCAACAAGGGCGATGAGACCTTGGTGATTAAGAGCATTGAAGCGGATTGCGGATGCACGAAAATGCTGACAGGGGCACGCGAAGTGCCGCCGAACGGCTCCAGCGAAATCACCGCTTCCTTCGATACCAGCGGACTCAAATCAGGCACCAAACAGCACCACGTTTCCGTGCGATCCAACGATCTCAACAAGCCGGAAGTCAAGCTCACCATCAAGGCCGAGGTGATCCGAGAACTGGATACGGACCAGTCCACCATAACGCGGAAACTTGACAGCTTCGAAGAGCATTTGTCTTTGCCAATCAAAGTGACCAACTCTTCTAAAGCGGCCAGAAACATTACAGCCCTGCGGGTCGAAGACAAGAACCTCCAAGCCGCCTTGCAACCGAACAAAGTGGTCCTCGATCCGGGACAGACCGCGACGTTCAACATTCTGTTGACCTTGAACCCTGACGTTCCGCGGCCCTTTTTTCTGGGCAAGATCATACTCGAGACCGATCATCCGACAGAAAAGGAGATCGAGTTGAGATACCTGATCCAGATAGGGAAGCGGAAATGAACATCTCTTGCATCCAAGCAGCAATCTCAGATCCGAAAACCCGGTAGCATTCAGAAAAGTGCAGCAGTGCGTCTGAAATAGGGAGGTGGCTCATGTTGCTCAACGAATTCACACGAGAGTTCTTCCGGCCGAAATGCAACCCCAACTTTCAGTCGGTGCACTGCGTCGCGCACCTTGGGGATGATATCGGCGAAGTCCTACCTTACCTCAACACCACGCTTGGAGGCGGCGACTACGTGAAGTCCCCTCCTTCACTGAGACTGAGCGTCCACGGAAAGCTCATTGCGGTTCATGCCCGGGAAATATTTATCAATGCTCTGAAAGACGAAACAGAGGCGGACCGCATACTTGAATGGTTGAAAAAGGAGATAAACGAGGCCTGGGAAAGACGGGGCGAAATCGAACCCACTTTTGAAGCCGAACCCGCGCCGCAGATGATTCAGATTTTGAAACTCCTGCCGCGGACCAATTGCAAAAAATGCAACGAACCTACCTGCATGGTCTTTGCCTTGCGAGCGGCCGAAGGGATAAAAGGCGCCGACGACTGCCCCGCGCTCGACGAGGAAGGCAGATTGCGGCTTCAGGAATACCTCGGCCAATTTCGCTTTGACATCTGAAGGGGACCGTCTTTCCCGGCTCCCCTCGTGAAAATACTTCGAGGTCTGTTGATTCCATATCGAGAGAAAGGCCAACGTTATGACGGCTCAGAAGCAGCTCTCATTCCTGGATCGATTTCTTACGCTCTGGATATTTGTGGCTATTGCGGTAGGCATCGGCATCGGATATCTCGCGCCCGCGGTCACCGCGTTCATCGCAGGGCTTCAGGTAGGGACCACTTCGGTTCCCATTGCAGCCGGCTTGATACTGATGATGTATCCCCCTCTGGCCAAGGTAAAATACGAGGAAATGGGAAAGGTCTTCAGCCACAAGAGTCTTCTGGCCGTATCGCTGCTGCAGAACTGGATAATCGGACCTGTGGTCATGTTCGTCTTGGCTGTAATATTCCTCCACAATTACCCGGAATACATGATTGGCGTGATTCTGGTCGGACTCGCACGGTGCATCGCGATGGTAATAGTTTGGAACGAGCTTGCCGAAGGCGACAGAGAGCTGGCAGTTGGCCTAGTGGCCTTCAACGCAGTGTTTCAGGTGTTGTTCTACGCCGTGTACATGTTTGTTTTCATAACCGTTTTCTTATCCTGGCTCGGGCTGGCCAAAGGTGTCAACGTAGATATCTCAATGTTGGAAGCGGCGAAAACCGTGTTCATATACCTGGGGATACCCTTTATCGCCGGGATAGTGACTCGCTTCAGTCTGATAAGCGCTAAAGGCAAAGGCTGGTATGAAACTGCTTTTCTTCCCAGGATAAGCCCAATTACGCTGATTGCGCTTCTGTTCACCATTGTTGTCATGTTTTCATTGAAGGGCGAAGTAATCATAGAGCTGCCGTGGCATGTGGTCCTGATAGCTATTCCTCTGGTCTGTTACTTTTTCATAATGTGGTTGAGCACTTTTTTTGTGGCCCATAGACTTGGGGCTAATTACGGGCAGGCAACAGCGGTGTCGTTCACTGCTGCGAGCAATGATTTCGAGCTTGCCATAGCAGTAGCAATTGCGATCTTTGGCATTTCTTCCAATCAGGCTTTTGCAACCGTTATTGGGCCGCTTTTGGAAGTCCCTGTGCTGATAAGCTTGGTGAACGTGGCCCTCAGGTTTAGAGAAAAATATTTCAGGCAGCCGGCTGTCTAATCATTGGATGAACCGGGTTCAGCCCCCGCGTCGACAGTCTCCAAATGAAATTATAATCGGGCCGGAGGAGAAGGATCGGATCGTGGGCATCGGGTCAAGATTACAATGACCAGTGGCAGAAAGGCGATGAACAACGGTGAAGGGGAGAATAGATGTCGAAAAAAGATCCGGTTTCTTCAGAGGAACCGGTTGCAGTTGAGGCTGTGAATGCCCAGCCAAACAGCAGCTCCGGAACTCCCGACACTTTCATCCGGAGAGTATTCAGAAGAGTTGGACGACTTCTGTGGTACTCAACCAAGAAAATTGCCTATATCGCGTTCTTAATTGCCGTTGTCGTGCTTATCTTCGTGGGACTGGACAAGCTTTCGGAATTGGCTCTCAAGAAGACCCATCTTGCCCACATCTACACGGAAAACTTTCCCATGGTCAAACGGGATCTCACCGAGCCCGTGTCCCATTATGATTATGATCTCACCCCGGGGGTGTGCATCATGCAAAACCAGCCGAAGGGGAACCGCTACGAATATACGAATAACGCGGGCTTTCGCGACCCTCGGCCCATTTCCCTGAAAAAACCCGACGATGAATTCAGGATTTTTCTCACTGGCGGATCGACCGCTTTTGGTCTCGGCGCTTCCGGGCAGGCTGCCCCCCTCACGAATTTCTACTACTTAGAGCATAGAGAAACCATTTCACACGCGCTGGAGAAAATTCTCAATGCCACGGCGCCAGTTCCGGGAAAGAAAATCCGAGTCTACAACACGGCGGTTTGGGGATATTCGTATCAGCACCTCCTCTTCAGATATGTGACCAAACTCCGCCAGTACAAACCTGACCTTGTGGTGTCGCTAGATGGGGCCAACGAACTGCTTCCATTAAGCGCTCCGACAAAGGATTGGAACTATTTCCGCGAAGGTCAGTACAACGGCATTCTGCGGCAGATCTTTGCTTACGAACGCCAGGGATTGGCTTCGTACCTCACCTTGTGGCTCAAGAACAATACATTCCTCATGACTCTCATCTGGAACGGGGCTGATCCGTTTCTCACCATGGCGGGCGAGATGAGAACCCACCGAGGTGCCGTTCCAGGCCAAGATGCAAAAGATCCCAATCCGGAGTTAACTGAGGAAGAAAGATCACAAATGATGGCCGAGCGTGTTGCCGCTGTGGTCCGGGTTGTCGAAGATTATCACAGCGTCCTGAAAAACGACAAGGTTCCTCACATCGTTGCCCTACAGCCACTTCTTTATCTCAGCAAGAAGCCCCGACATGAATGGGAAAAGAAGGTGGAATCCCTTGAGGAGCACAAGCAATACTACGACGTGCCATCGGACGAACTCTACAGGTTCATGATTGACCGCGTCAACCAGAGTGCACGGACGAGGCAATATCTCCTCGCTGATTTTGCTAACTATTTTGATGACACTTCCGAATGGGTCTTTACTGATTGGTGTCACCTTACTGCCGGGGCGAATTACCTCATAGCGAAGGAGCTTGCCAATATCATCAAAGAGCATTTCTTCGAAAGAGCCCTGACCGAAGGAGACAAAATCGAACGGGACAAAAACAGCTTCTTCTGGAATGTGGGCCACAGAGCGAAGGTTGTGTACGCCCCACCGGCCGATGATCCGGAGAATGAGCCCAAGAATATGTTAATTGGTTTTCCTGGGCCCGCGGTGTATTCCTCGAAAGAGGTGCCAGCCGCGGAGAAGCTGGCAATAGTCTTGGACTTGGGTCGAGAGTTTACGCTGAGCCGACTCCGGCTGGTGTGGGATGATGACTCGGTTCCCGCAGAATGGGCCGTGGATATTTCATCGGACGGTGAAACTTGGAATCCATGGATACATGGAACTAACAAGGATTTGGACGATTTCTCCTGGTGGCCCGGATACGAGCATTACGCCGCGGAGCCGGTCCAAGCCCGCTATTTACGTTATCAGCCGATCAAGTCTGATGTTCGCAAGATAAGACTGCGTTCCTGGAGCGTACATCGTTAAGGCACAGGAACTTCGCCTTTTAGGAAGTCTCCGTGCCGATTAGTCTTGTCAATGTGGCCCTGAAATTCAGAAAGAAATAGTTCGATGATTAGAATACGCGTGAAGTAGGAACGGCTTTTCGGGCATAGTCCCCTGCCTCTCCCCTCAGGCGTTCTCTCGTTGTGTATCCCCTCCGCGAAGAGGCTTCAAATCCGCTTCGATTCCTTCGCGTTTCAGCCAATCACGAGCAAGTTCCATATAGCCCTTCTTTTCAAAAGCAAACCATGCGTCTCGTGTATCCGGATAGTCAAACAACACATCCTTGAACCTGCGAAATGGACTCCTGCCTTCAATCGCCCTCGCTAGTCGGTCTCGGATCTTGCCGGGCCGCAAGCTCTCCACAAAGTCACTCATTACTTCCCAGCCGACATGCGAAGGCAAACGGTCAATTAGGACGTAGCGTTCCGGATCGCTCTCAACTTTTTCTAGGAGGTCATCCTCCATATCTCCATAATCCTCTGATAGAAGATAATCTATCTCACCGGTTTGAAGATCCAGATAGTGGCGAAGATCCGGCCCACTGCCCTCCAGAGCCATGATCAAGTCCTCAGCATTGATGACTAAACCAGCCATAGTGCGCCTCTAGAGGTAGATCAATCCCGCAGTTCGTGCAGGTGTTACTCGCGCGTGTATGTTTCTGTAATCTCGTAATGCCTGACCTGCCTGTCATAATCAACCATCATGTCCTGAACCACTTGGGGAACCACCGCAACGTCTGCTTTCTCGCCTGCAAAAGCCTTAATGGCCTCAATCGACTCCCACTCCGTTACGATCAGAAACTCCGTGCCTTGCTCCACCGGCCTTGTCAGGATGGATGCTTTGACGAACCCGTCAATTCCTAACAGCTTCGGAAACGTGTCGGTCTTGAGATGGTGAATATAATTGTCAGCTTGGCCGGGCTTGGCAACGCCTTTCCAATGCCTCGATATCATGATGGATCAAACCCTGCTTTTTATTGGTTGCATACTTTATTTCCGGTTCTCTATCCGGCCGCGGAGTTTCCCTAGAGACAAGAGGTTGCTCTGATGAGACTTGTAGCCCTTGATACGCCTGTCCAATTCATCGATGTGGCTCTGGGGTACAGGCACACTGGATTCGTTAGCTGCGATGCTGTCCCATAGATCTTCAACCAACAGGATCTTCTCCGGTGTACTTGGTCGGTCAATTTCAGGAATATCGCTCACGCGCATGGTTCATCCCCTTGCCGGTTTATGCCTCACTCAATGAGGCGCTGTCGCCTGTGCTTTAACGCTTTATGTTTACTTGGCATTTTCATTATGTCAAGGATGATTTTTCGATGTCGGTAATCTTCACGTAGGACGGAATACCATCCATGCCCTGACGGGGCAACCCAACAGTAGCCGTGGGTGTAAGCCCACGGAAAAGGGCACATCGACGGCCTAAGAGACCCCGGAGGGGTCACCGCATCTTCCTCGAATCGTTGCATGTCTCTTGACCCCTTCGGGGTCGGGGACGAAAGATTATGGGAGCACCCCTGTTCCACGGGCTTACGAAACTGTCCCAGAATCAAAGATCTCACGGCGCCGTCGGTAGGGGCGGTTCGTGAACCGCCCGAAATCAGGGCGCTTCTCGAAGCGCCCCTACAGGAGATTCTCCCCACTGTCAGGTTTTTGAGACGGTTTCTTACACCCGTGGCTACGTTTGGTACGCCCCTTCGGGGCTCAGATTCTCCTCTCCTCCACGTAAGTGAAAGATTGGCCGTGTTGCTTAGATCCGAAGTAACCCCAAGCCACATACGGTCCGGTCTTGTTCATTTTCCTGATGCGCTCTTGTGACGGAAAATAGTAAACTCTCGGGAATTCTCATTTGCGGACTCGAGGGGGACATATGGCTCAGCGAAGTGTGTCGGCACAGGAAGCTATCACGCTCCTGCAGGAGGGAAATTCCCGGTTTGCCATGGGCTGGCCCCAACGGCCAAACCAGCAAGCGGAAAGACGATTCGAGACCAGCGAAAAGGGACAACATCCCGTAGCCGGGATCATTACGTGCACCGACTCCAGAGTTCCCCCTGAGATTCTTTTTGATCGAGGAATCGGGGACTTATTCGTGGTACGAGTGGCAGGGAATGTCGCGGGCGTTAGTGAAATGGGTTCCATAGAGTATGCCATCGAACACCTGGGCGTTCCTCTCGTAATTGTCATGGGCCATTCGCAGTGCGGAGCAGTGACTGCGGTAGCGGAAAATCACGAGGTGCACGGAAGCATCGCGGAACTTGCCAAGAAGATATCACCGGCAGTCGCAAAGACCAAAAACGACCATCCTGCCCTGACAGGAAAGGCCCTGGTAGAAGAAGCCGCGCACGCGAACGTCTGGCAGACCATCGAAGACCTGTTCCGCCACAGCCTTGCGATAAAACACGCAGTGAAGGAAGGCTCTGTGGAAGTTGTCGCCGCGTACTACGACATCAGAGACGGGAAGGTCACGTGGATGGGAAAACACCCGCAACAGGACCGCCTGTTGGGAGGGGAATGATGCGGGGAGAACCTTTTTGTAAAAAGGTTCCTCCCCACACCCCTCTCCAAAAACTTCTATATCATGGCCTTTGGGCCGCTTCCGCTGCCGGTGGAAGCTACCCAGAGGCGAGATATGGAGTTCTTTAAAGGGGGCCTGAGACAATTTCTTTTCGCAACGGAGTTGACACGGCCACGTCCCCGCGGATACCCAAGGAGCAAACAGCATGTCGGAAAAAGAAGCCCCGTGGAGTGAAGATATTCTAAACAGCATGAAACCCGGCGCGGTCACCTTCGCATGGGATGACGGCGAAATTAGAACAATCCCTGCGCCTGAAAAGGCCCTTGACACTATGGCCGATGCCTGGAAATGGATCGACGAAAAGCTTAAGGAACTGGGACTGGAAAAGGGAAAGCCTCGATCCGTATGCTTCCGATTGACCAACGGCCAGTTCCGAGGCCTAAAATTCCCGGACGTGCAACCAGGGGCTATTTAAGAGTGTGGGGAGGACCTTTTTGAAAAAAGGTCCTCCCCACGCCCCTCTCCAAAAACTTTTGCATCATGTCCGCTGGAGCTATATTGCGGGATGTTTCCGTGCAAGCTGTTTATAGCTGTGACAGCGGCGTAGGTGAGACTGGAGGCTTTGATTCACGGGAGGCACATATTCTTTATCAACTCACTCATAACGGCTAAGCTGACGATTGTTTGCCCATTACCGTGACCAAAGGGATTGAGAGTCTGCGGGAAATGCCGTCAACTATTCTTTGCCAGACCTTCCCTTCTGCTGAATTTCCTCTTGCCCTGGGTGAGTCATAGATTACCAAAAACACTTCCTTGTGCCGATTCGCGTAGTCGTACAGCAGTTGGTTGGCATCGCCGGTACGAATTGCGGTCTTGAACGGAATACCCTCACGTTCCATTTGCTTTGATAGTTCCTGGATTCTTTCCGCGGCTCGCTCATCGGCCGGACCGGACGACCCGGAGCGGCTCTTCTTCTTGGGTCCGGCTATGACGTGAAGGATTTCCATCTCCAGGCTCATCCTTTTGCACAGGCTTACCGCGTAACCAATGGCATTCGAGTCCGGAGCGTCGCCATCGATAACTAAAAGCACTGATTGCGGCTTTGGCTCGGCATGGACCATACTCTCTGCCACGCGGGTCTCACCCGCTTCCGCAAACGCCACAGCGGCCATGTGATCTCGAACCTTCTCGCTGAGGCCCTTTTTATGCACCTGTGCAGAGGCGCCGGTGCGAATCTCTCCTGGCTCGCCTTCTGCCGATTCAGACAGTTCCTGAAGATACTCTCTTGCAGTTTCATGGTCTCCGGCTTCCGCGAAAGTTATTGCATTCAGCAGCGCTGTGATTTTACGCTTCGTACGCTTCATCGCGACCTCCTTACCAATGCACAAACATCTGAACAAATTCCATGCCAACTTTACATTAACCGACTAACTCGTTGATTCAGCGGGGTATGAGCGGCATTGCCTAAAACGGCGAGCCTGGGATCTGTTGCAGATAGAGACGGAGCGATGTGCATGTTGGAAATAGTCAAAGTTAATAGGCTAGTTAGCAGCCCGTTGCATGGGAGACAATGTGATGCGTTTTGCAACAAACACGTAAAACGAGCAGTTGCCGATTTTTAATGGACGTCGAATAGTTGTTTCAGTCAGACAACAATAGCCCCATGTCCAACAAACATTTCGACGCTTCCGTCAGGCTGTATCTCGTGGGGTCTGTTGCATAGTGCAACTCTCGGGTTTTCCTGCATGGAAGAGCGAATTCATTGTAATCCCATGCTGAAGATGACAAAATAACTGCAATACGTTGCGTTGTGTAACGTCACTTTTGACAAGACCGCCTAAGGGACGAAAAAAAAATGACGGCGCTAAATCCCGGAGACCACGCGCAGGATGCGATGACGCTTGCTTGCCGCTTCCTCCTTAGAAAAAAACTCCCGTTTGGAACGGAAATTGCTCCTACGAGAGTCCGAGTCAGTTTCACGACCGACTCAGTGCCCTTTTCAAACCAGGAACGTTTATGCGAGCGACCCGTTTCAGCATCAGGCACAAGGTGATCATCGGCGTCGCGGCCGTCTATCTTTTGATGGCAGCCGCGATAACCGGCAGCTATTACTTTATGCGCCTGTTGGAAGACAAAATCGGCTACCTCGAAGACGTCAGCAAACTGGAGGAGTCTGTCCTTGAAATGCGCCGCTTTGAAAAGAACTTCTTTCTATACGGAGATAGCCAATCCCTCCGCACGGCTCTTTACCATCTGGAGAGAGTCAAGGGCCTGTTGGCCAAAAACGTTAACAAAATCATTGGACTTTCGTCTCCGGAAATGACCTCGGAGTTTGCCCGAGAGTTGGATGATTACCAACGCCTGTTGCAGGAATGCTCGAATCTTGCCGGTGAAGCGACATGCCCTCCCGAAGCTCGATCGGGATACGAGACGAAGATAAGAACGACAGGATCTTCGATCGCACAGTTTTCTGAAACCGTGGCCAAACGAAAACGGGATTCCATCAAGCAGACGATGAGCACCACCGTGCAGCTTCTTTGGCTGGGCTTTGCCGTGGTTGGGATCGGACTTGCGGCGGTGGGGAGCTTCCTCTTGGTGAAGGTTACCAAGCCCTTGAAACTACTGGAGAACAGCACTGAAAAGATAGCCAGAGGCGATTTTGAGCCTATTGAAAGTCTGCCCCCCGAAAAGGAAATCCGTGACATCTTCCATTCCTTTAACAGGATGGCGGTTCAACTGAGAGACCGCGAAGAGCAACTCGTCCAGTCCAAGAAGCTTGCCGCGCTTGGAACCATGCTCGCCGGAGTTGCCCATGAGGTGAACAATCCGCTCTCCAACATCTCGTCCTCGTGCGAAATCCTCTTGGAAGAGCTGGACGAAGCGGACCGGGAATGGCAGAGAAGCCTTCTGAAAAAAGTGCTGGAACAGGTTGAAAAGGCACGCAACATTGTTTTGAACCTTCTGGAGTTCTCAAGAAGCAAGGAGTTCAACAAAGAGCGCTCGAACCTCAAACAGCTCGTAGACAAGACAGTCAGCCTCCTCCAAGCGCAAATCCCCGCGGGAGTACTCGTTGAAACCCAGGCGGACGAAAAGGTGTGGGTCGATGCCGACCGGCAGAGGCTGGAGCAGGTTTTCATGAATTTGATCTTGAACGCTGTTCAGGCCATCGAAGGCGAAGGAACGGTCAAGGTCAGGGTCTTGGCCGCCAAAGACGGCATGGTGAGCGTACGAATAAAGGATACCGGCAAAGGGATTGCCGAGGAGGACCTTCCCAGAATATTCGACCCATTTTTCACTACCAAGGACGTGGGCAAGGGAACCGGATTGGGTCTCTTCATCGCCCATGACATAGTCGTCAGACATAAAGGCACGATTCGAGTGGAAAGCGCGCAGGGAAAAGGAACCACCTTCTTGGTCAACATACCGACCTCGGAGTCTGCCGCATGAACAACCCGCCAAGAATACTCATAATCGACGATGAAGAAATGGCCCTCATGAACCTGGACCATATACTCAAGAAACAGGGATATGAGATCGTTACAGCGGACACAGGCCCCAAAGGGCTGAATATTCTAAAAAACGATCGCTTCGACGTGGTGCTCACCGACCTGAAGATGGAAAAAGTTGACGGCATGAGAATTCTCGAAGAATGCCGCCAGAGCCACCCACACTGTGAAGTGATAATGATAACGGGTTATGCAACGGTGGATTCTGCAATCGAAGCAATGAAGAAAGGGGCTTATCACTACGTGTCAAAGCCCTACCGAATAGACGCGGTGCGCAAGATCGTGGCCGAAGCACTGGAAAAGATCCGCTTAAGGCAAGAAAATGTGCAGTTGAAGCAGGATTTGAAACGGTTTCAAGAAGCAGGACAGGTTAAGATTATCACGAAAGATCCGGCCCTGATGAGGATCTTGGAAACCGCGAAACAAATCGCGCCGACGGACTGTAACGTTCTCATTACCGGAGAATCCGGTACCGGCAAGGAGCTGCTGGCCAGGTTCGTCCACGAACACAGCCGCCGCGGCGACGGGCCTCTGATGGCTGTCAATTGCGGGACCTTCAACGAGGAATTGCTATCCAACGAACTGTTCGGACATGAGAAAGGGGCGTACACGGGAGCAGTAGTCGGCAAGCCGGGAATCATCGAGCTGGCAAGCCGAGGCACCTTGTTCCTGGATGAAATCACGGAGATGTCCACCAACATGCAGGCGAAACTTCTCAGGGTCATCCAGGAGAGGCAGCTCATGAAAGTTGGAGGGACCGCTACCATCACCGTGGACGTTCGGTTCATCGCCGCGACGAACCGCAATATCTACGAAGCCATCCACGCTAACGAATTCCGCAAAGACCTGTATTACAGGCTCAACGTGGTGTCTCTGGATCTCCCTCCTCTCGCGATGCGCAAAAGCGACATACCGCTGCTGGCACAATTCTTTCTGGAGAAGCACTCCAAACTCATGCGGCGGACTACACCGACCTTGTCGCGAGAAGTCTCCGAGATCCTGAAACACTACGATTTCCCCGGAAACGTGAGAGAGCTGGAGAACATCATCGAACGCGGCATAGCCCTGGCTACCGACGATGTGATCGAACCGAGGCATCTACCGGATGACATAAAGGATTTCAGAATTACCACATTCAGGCGCAAAGACGGGGGCCTGCCGACTCTTGAGGAGCAGGAAATACGTTACATCAAACAGGTTTTGGAAGAAACCGGAGGAAACAAGACCGCCGCAGCGGACACACTCGGTATAGACAGAGTTTCATTGTGGCGAAAGATCAAGCGCTACGGATTGGAATAGGCCCCGCAGGGAGAAGTTCCTTCCCTCAATGGGCTGTCTGGCAATCTGTCCACCAATTGCGCGCTATTCTTCCTCGCTTGAGCCGTTGTCTCTGAATACAAGCACGGGCCTAGTCGTGGACCGGACGAGGTTCAGTGCCTCATCGCTTATCAGTTGCAGGATCTTTGGCCTTTTGTGCCCGTAGGCCCCGAGAACTATCAAATCGTAAAGCGACCCCCTGGCCTCCTTCAGAACTTCCTCTACAAATTCACCTTTGACTGTCTTGGTGACCGGCACGTGGCCGAACTCTTTCAAAGTCTCACCCCCGTTCAGGAGGCAGGCTTGGGCGGCTTCATCGGTCTCGCCGCGGCCGGCTTCCTGGACATGCAGGATTGTAATCGGGGGTTTTTTTCTGGCAAAAAGCGGGGCAATGAACTTCAAGGCAGCTTGATCGCAATTAGTTCCTCTGTAAGCCACCAACACGCGGTTGATCTCGCGGAAGTCGCGCACGATCAACACAGGCCTTTTCGCGTGGTGGAGGATCTTGGAATGGACCGTACCCAACAAGAAGCCTCTGAGCGAGGAACGCCCATGGGACCCAAGGACGATCATGTCGTAATCGCCCTCGTAGGCGTATTCCAGTATCTTATCTACCGGGTCACCCGTATCGATGGTCGGGTGGCATGGCACTTTTCCCGCCAGGCAATATTCACACTGTTCCAGAGCCTCTTTTTGTATTTGAAGCGCCTCGGAGTCTATCCAGTTTTCCAGGCCGTCTTTTGCGAAAAAGGGGGCGTAAAAACTCTCCGCCGCGATTTGTGCCTCATCCGGCTTGACGTAAAGTGCGCGAACCGCGGCATTAAAGTGTTCGAGCAGATGACACGCATATGCCAAGGCAATGTGTGACTCCTGGCTCTTGTCAATTCCGACCAGAACTTTCATCTTATTCTCCTGCTGATCAAAGAACAAAAAGGACTGCCGGCATCCCACATATTAACTGTACGCACTCTGTCGGTTGTCAGTTTCTTGTTATCAATATTGGACACGGGGCATTGCCAATAACGCGCTCTGTAACGCTTCCCATGAGAAGGCGCTTGAAACGAGTGTGCCCGTGTGATCCCACGATGACCATTCCCACGGTCATCTTCGTAGCGATTTCAGTAATTATTCTTGCAGGGTCGCCTTCGTGCAATAGCATTTCGGCCTTGGCTGCAACTGAATCAGCTTCCTTTCCAACATCTTCCAGGTTCTTGCGAGCCCTGTCAATCATTCCCTGAGCTACACCGGCGTCCAACCCGTAAAGGTGTTCGGGAACATCTGCCACGGATATGACCAGAACTCTGCTTCCATAGGATTTCTGCAAATCGAATGCTCGTTTCGCCGCGACTTTGCCGAACTCGGAGCCGTCAACCGCCACAAGGATGCTGTCCGTCGCGATTTGTTTGTCTCCAGGGACCACCAGGACATCAATGTGGCTGCACCCTATGACTCTTGCCGTCATGCTCCCCATCAGCAGCTTCTCCGCCGGGTTGCATCCTCTGACACCCACGACTATCAAATCGCATCCCAGGGACTCGGCGGCATTGACAATTTGCTCGTGAGGTTCGCCCTGTTCAAGAACGGTCTGAACTGAAATCCCAAGAGAGTCGGCTATCTCAACCGACTTGGCGAGGGCCTTTTTGTAAGGCTCGCTTACCATTTCCGCCACGTGCTGCCGAACTCCAACAAGTCGAAGTTCCCCTTCGTACGGAGGCGTCACCGCTATCACTCTGATGGCGCCTCCCTCGGCACGAGCAAGCCGGCAGGCTTGCCTCAAGGCATGATAAGATGATTCAGAGCCGTCAACCGCCACGATTATCCGGCTAAACATGCTCATAATTTTCCACAGTCGGTGGGGTCGCCGCGTAGGTCGCTCTTTTGGCCTTCACCATGCTCCCCAGGATTATGAAAGCCCCTACGGCCAGCCCTAGACACATAGTTGCGAAGCTGACCACGTTGAGGACGGTCAAAGTCGACTTTTCCATGGACATAAGGCCCAATTGGGTCAAGTATTCCGGCACCGCCAGCGCTCGACTGATTGCCACTATGAGCATGATGGTACCCATGACCATTTTGATCATGTGCTCTTTCACATAAGTGGTTCCTATGGCCCCTAACTGAACACCAAGAAGAGACCCGGCAAGAATGATCAAAGTGAGCCTGATGTCCACCATGCCGTGCACCGCCCACTTTACGGTTCCACCGAATCCCATGATGAAGGCTATTACCAGCTCCGAGGCCGATGATACCAACCCCGAAGCGCCGACCACATAGATCATCCCCGGCACTCCGACGAATCCGCCCACGGCTATAGTGGCCGCAAGCAAACCCGTGGCAAAACCTACCGGAACGGTGAACCACAAGGAGATCCTCACACCGGCCGTTTTAAAATAGATCATGGGGGGAAGATTAATGTGTTGAAGTTTCTTGGCCAGGGCCGGCACTATTTCTTCGCCCCCTGACTTGGAGGCCTTTTGCGCGTCCCAGAACACGTACCCGCCGACCACAACCAACACCGCCACAAATGACAAGCTGACGTACAGGTTTGATCCGGCTTCTCCCCATCGGGCAAGGATCATCTCTTGTATTTTTATACCTGCCTGAACGCCTACCGTGGCCGAAGCGGCCATGACGATGCCCAGTTTCAGGTCCACTTGTCCGTATTTAAACCTTTTGTACGCGCCAACCATGGCTTTCGGGAACTTGTGACACATGTTGCTCGCTACGGCAACAGCAGCCGGGACCCCGAGGCTCATCATTCCCGGGGTCAAAACAAACGCTCCGCCTGATCCGATGAAGCCGCTGACGAGACCTCCGACAAATCCCACTGTAAACAGGAAGGCCACATTGACCCAGGTAAGGTCGATGAATTTGGCTCCTTCCAACGCTAAATCGTGCATGCTCTTCTCCTATCAAGTAATCGTATTGAACTTTTCTTACAGGCTCATACGCAAGCGCGGACGGGGTCTTTGGGCAGGCCTCGGAGCTGTGACTTCAGGCCGCTCGGCCGCTTGCTTGATCTCCGCGTGGACTCCCAGCACCGACCAGAGATTGCTGGCGAATGCCCCGTGCGCGAAGGAGAAGACAAATACCGTCGCTATCGGAAAGACCGCATAATAGCCGCCCCTGGCAAAGTATTCCGCCACGGCATCCGGTTTGTAGAAAGCCGCGGCGTACAAAACTGCCGTGATTGCAGCGTAGATCAACGTCTGCGCTATAAGTTTCGTCCGTTTATGGCTCTGAGCCCTACTCATATTCTGACTCCTTAAGATAACAACTATGACGTGGGAAAAAATGTCCGCTCTTGCTGAGGCACGTATTTTTGTGAGGATCGACGCGTACCGGTGTTTAGAGGCGGTAAGATTGCTCACGGACCCTGGGGCGAGGTGCTTTCTTCAGCTCCGGCTCTTTCCGGCCCCTTAGACGGTCAGCTTCTTCCAGCACTGTGCGGGCCGTTTGCCACTCACCTGCTTCAGCAAAAGCCACCGCCGCTGCCATGGCCTCCAGCTTCTTTCTCCAGCTTTTCATCAGACTACTCCTGTGAAGTGTGGACTCCTTGTCCTTCACCTGTTTAGTAGTCAAGTTCCGTGCCAGCTGCATGAAATGACGATAGGGTATATAAATGATGGAAGAAATTCGCGTGAGCCATCATGGAAACCGTCGATCGGGCTGTTGCATTTGGTAACACAAGAGATTAAAATACGACAATGTTCAGTGATTTACGGTACATAATAGTCATTACACCACGCTAACAAAGTGTTGCGTGTCGCAACGAATAAGAGTGCGGCAAGAGGGGGACGCGCTGGTGGGAACGGCATTTGGCACGATACGCGCTATCACGACGAAATGGAGCAGATGCTGTCGGAAGTCTAGGTTGCTGTTCCTGCTCCTTAGCTCTATAATTCGGTCCGAAACCCTTATGCAGGAATAGGCGGGAAAGCTCAAGAAAGGGACCCGTAAGTTGCCGCGTTTACCGTCTCGATCGACCAGGAGTTCAGGACCATGGCTTTTTTCCGAAAACAACAGGAAGAGAGGCCCTCAATGCCTCAGGAGCTTATCGATCTGAGGGCGTCGATTGATGAGGCTCGGCTCCCTGAAAACGTCGCTGCTGTGGCCGTAAAAGAGCTGGAACGCCTCGAAAAGACAGACCCTTCTGCTGCGGAGTACGCGGTGGGCCTGAACTACATTGACTATCTGATTTCTCTTCCCTGGAATCGCCACACCGACGACAACTTGGACCTGAACAGGGCGGAACAAATATTGGACCGGCACCACTACGGGTTGCGCCACGCAAAACAGCGAGTGCTGGAGTATCTTGCCGTTCGAGCATTGAGGAATATGAGGCAATTCAGAGTCCTGGTGGTCGATGACGAAGAAATATCCCGCGCCAACATCGAACACATCATGCGCAAGGAGGGGTACCAGGTCTCCACAGCAGGCAACGGAGCTGAGGCGCTGGAGCAGGTGAAAAAGGAGCAGTTCGATCTCATCGTTACAGATTTGAAAATGGAAAAAGTGGATGGGATGCAGCTCTTGGAATCTATTAAGCAACTGTCTCCTAGTACCGCAATTATCATGGTCACGGGCTACGCCACGGTGGACTCAGCCGTGGATGCGCTTACAAAAGGCGCTGCTTACTACCTTACCAAACCTTTCAAGCTGGATGAGCTGCGCTCGACGGTCAACAAGGTCCTTGAGAAGAAACGGCATGCTCTGTTTACCAGAGGACCCATTCTATGTTTCGCCGGTCCCCCCGGCACCGGCAAGACTTCCATCGGACAGGCCATTGCCGAAGCTATGGAACGGAAATTCGCTCGGTTCTCGCTCGCAGGTCTCAGAGACGAAGCGGAACTGCGCGGCCACCGAAGGACCTACGTGGGAGCCATGCCTGGGCGCATAATCAGTGAAATCAGAAAACTGTCTCTAAGGAATCCGGTTTTCATGTTGGATGAGATCGACAAGATCGGCCAGGATTTCAGAGGCGATCCCGCGTCGGTACTCCTTGAGATACTGGACCCGGAGCAGAACCGGTATTTTACCGACCATTACCTCGATGTTCCGTTTGATCTGTCAGCCGTAATGTTCATCGCAACCGCCAACATGGTACAGAGTCTTCCCGCAGCGCTGCTCGACCGGCTGGAAATTATTAATTTTCCGGGGTACACGGAAGCGGAGAAGAGCCGGATTGCAGCAGACTACCTGATACCTCGCCAACTGAGAGAGAGCGGATTGCACGATCAGGGCATAACTTTCACGGATGAAGCCGTGACCAGGATTATAAGGGATTACACCGCAGAAGCCGGGTTGCGCAACCTGGAGCGGGAGATTGCAAACGTCTGCAGAAAGTTGGCTTTGATTCAGTTGAAACAGGGGGCCGCATCCTGCCCTGTCAGCGTGGATGAAAAGCTGGTCGCTCATTTCCTGGGACCGCGGAAATTCCGTCATGAAGTCGCCGAGGCCGACAATCAAATCGGGGTAGTTACCGGCCTGGTTTGGACGGAATTCGGTGGTGAAATTATTTTTGTTGAAGCAAGCCGCATGAAGGGGAGCCAACAGCTAATCCTGACGGGCTCCTTGGGCGATGTGCTCAGGGAATCGGCTCAGACTGCGCTAAGTTACATTCGAGGCCATGCAGATCGTTTTGAGATCGATCCTGATTTTTTTTCCAACAGTGACATCCACGTGCATATTCCTGCCGGGGCCATACCCAAAGACGGTCCTTCCGCGGGGGTAACAATCGCTTTGGCCCTCATTTCGCTGCTTACCAGGCGGCCGGCTCGCCGCGACGTGGCGCTCAGCGGCGAGATCACTTTAAGCGGGCGTGTTTTGCCTGTAAGCGGCATTCGAGAAAAGGTGCTGGCTGCGCAAAGGGCCGGGGTCAGGGTTGTGGTATTTCCCGGCAAAAACGAGGCGGACATAGCCGACGTGCCTGACCAAGCTAAAGAAGGTCTGAAAATAATAATGTCCGAGGATATCGCGGGGCTGGTGGAGCTGGTGCTACTGCCTCATGGAGCGTCTTCTGCCAAGCCCGATGCCTAGGTGACAACGATCGGGGGTTCCCCGGATGAAAGCAAGAGGATGCATGCCGGGGAACCCCGCGAAACGGGGACTATACCTATTCTCGAAGGTAATCACGAATTGGCTAGCGGATGCCTCTGCCGGCTTCATCTTGACCCGCCCCCTTGTAATTTGCGGCGGCCAATAGGCCGCCCTACGTTTGTAGTCCAAGGCTTGCTGTGATTCCCCGTAGGGCGGCCTATTGGCCGCCGTTGCCCCAGGCACCAGTGTGGCGTCATAGCGCGAAGACTTTTGAGAATCACTTTAGGACAAGCCTGTGGTTGCACCCGAGTAATGAGTCCCACCTGCGCGAACGAAGGACTAGGACAGAGCTTCTGACCCCGCCTGTTCGAGGCATCGCGGTTATACCGATTCGCCATAAAAAATACAACATTCCCGACCGTTGTCATTGCTGTACGTGTCAAGTAATTCGTGGACAAGACTCGAGGAATTCTAGGGGAGTTTTCCCCCCTAGGGCTTGATGCGGTCTTAGGTTGTTGTAGTAGTAGATGTACTGTTCGAGTTCCTTTTTGAACTCTTCTTC
>JACRDF010000026.1 GCA_016212925.1 Desulfomonile tiedjei | reverse complement strand
GCTTGGGCAGGTCTGTGGCACCCGACACCAGTTCGCCATAAAAAATATAACATCGCCGAAAGTTGTTATTGCGAGGGCGTCGAGCCCGAAGCAATCTCAGTGGCGAGAGATTGCTTCGTCGCTTCGCTTCTCGCAATGACAGCTGCTATCCTTGATGTTACGAGAATAATAGCGAACTGGTATGACACCGGTTCGGACTTGAAAATATTGGGTGCCACTGACCTGGGAACCAGGTCAGTGCCGGACACGATGAAAATCCGAGTGACTGTTTTAGGGGTGAATTGATATTAGAACGGCTGCAAGCATTCCCGATCGAAAATCGTTATAGGGCGTCTACCCTGCTACAATCGCTTGCAATTCGTCGCGGATCTCTGTGAGCCTTTCCACGTCTTCTTCGGACATTTTTTGTGCCTCACTGAGCAACCGGTCTCTTAACTTGGCGACCTCGATTCCCAGGTCCTCGGTCATTTCGAGCATTTTTTGTCGTCGCAAATCCGCAGGGACGACATGAGGCAAGACCTCGGGGAGACCTTCGCGCGGCTCAAGGCTTAACGTTTCACGCCATCGGGGCACGTACACGTCAAGTCCGAAATTCTTTCTGATTGCCGCGGCGAGCGACTCGCTTGACAAAGGCTCTCCGTGAATAAGGAAGACCCGCGGGCTGGACTTTTTCGAGAAATGGCCAACCCAGGAGAGAAGGTCTTCCTGATCCGCGTGCGCGGAGATCCCGCCAATGGTAAAAACCTTTGCTCTGACCGCTATCTTTTCCCCCAAAATCGTGACGAATTTCGCTCCTTCCACGATTTGCCGTCCCGTAGTGCCTTCGGCCTGAAATCCCACCATGATAATGCTTGCGCCCGGCCGCCACAGGTTGTGCTTCAGATGATGCTTTATTCGGCCTGCCGTGCACATGCCGTTGGCGGAAATGACAATCGCGGAGCCCGGCAATTGGTTGATCTTCATGGACTCGTTCGTTGTCGGCGTGAACTTGAGGTTTGGCATATCGAACGGATCAATCCCCCGCCCGACCATTGCACTGGCAGGCTCATCATAATACTGTTTATTCTTGCGAAATATCTCAGTTGCCTTGATGGCAAGGGGACTATCCAGATAGATTGGAATATTGGGGAGTTTGCCTGCTCGTGAGAATTCACCGAGAATATAGAGCAGTTCCTGGGTCCTCTCCACCGCGAATGCGGGAATAATCACCTTTCCGTTGTTGGACACGGCATACTCAATCGCACTGAGAAGCTCCTCTTTGCTCTCCTCTAGAGACCGATGCGTCCGGTTACCGTAGGTCGATTCGAGAAATACATGGTGCGCCTCTCCGATCTCGAAGGGATCTTGTACTATCAAGGGATCTTCCTTCCCCAGATCGCCGGAGAAGACTATTTTTGTTTCCTTTCCTTCGTCCTCGATCCACAGTTCGACAATGGACGAGCCGAGGATGTGGCCCGCGTTCCTGAGCCTGGCTTTGATGCCGGGCTCAACATCAATTACGGTATCAAGCTCCGTAGGGACCAAATATTGGAGGCTCCGCTCAGCATCCTCAGTCGTGTACAGAGGTTCCACATGCTGCCTGGCCTGGCGGCGACGTTTCCTTGTCCGCCATTCGGCCTCCATCTCCTGTACGTGGGCTGAATCGGGAAGCATCACCTGGCACAGTTCGGCACTGGGGGGAGAAGTAATGATCTTTCCGCGAAAACCGTCCTTGACCAATTTTGGGATGCGGCCGCTGTGGTCTATATGGGCATGTGTCAGGATCAGGTTTTTGACCTCTTTCGGGTCGTAGCCCCAAGGCTCCCAGTTGCGACGCTCCATCTCTTTGCCACCCTGAAAAAGCCCGCAATCTATAAGGAGGCTCCTCCCTCTCGAAGTTTCAACAAGAAAATTGGAGCCTGTTACGCCACCTGCGGCCCCGAAGCACGTGACCTTAACCATGGTTTTTCCCTTCCGGAATTTGGTGATTGATCGTGTGATGCAGTCGGTCTTTGCACTGTCATTCATTGCCCGTTCACCAAAGACTTGTCAACAGGTTTGACTGTATGGAAGGCAGGTGATATCGCTTATGCTCGAAAATACCCGGGCCGCGGCTTTGGCCGGAATGACGCTAATACACGCCCGGCACTCGTTTTCGAGATGCCCCATAAAGAATTGGCGACAAACCAGTCGTTTCGCACGGATGTGACATAAACGAGCAGCAGGACAAGCGAGGCTCATGACCAAAATCACGAGGATACAAGTTCCGATCCCTTACCCCGTTAAATGGGTGAATTGCTACTACATTGCGGATTCCGTCCCCACGTTGATTGACACCGGCGTTAACACTGAAGAGGGCCTGGAAACTATCAAATCAGCGATAGAAGCTCAGCGCGGAAAACTCGGCGACCTTCGCAGGATAATTACTACTCACGGCCATATGGATCATATCGGATTAACCGGGAGAATCGCTGAAATCAGCGGAGCGGAAGTCTTCGTTCACCCCTGGGACAGCATTCAATGGGTGGCCAATCCGGATGAGCAATTGATAGATATACGCGAGAATTACCGAAAGTTTTTCGCGGAAGCGGGGATACCGAAAGACCTCGCGGACGAATTGATCCAAGTGGTTTTCGCCCGCCATAGGGGAATGTGCAATCCGATTGCCGCTGAAACGCCTATAAGCGAAGGCATGGTTTTCGGATTTGATGATTTGGAGCTTCAGGCGATCCATACTCCCGGCCATAGCGCGGGTTCCGTGTGCCTTTTAAACCGAGCGGACGGAACACTGTTCACCGGGGACACGCTCTTGACCGAAATATTCCCTAATCCCGCCATGCGTAAGACCGGTTCCGGGGGGTACAAAAGCCTGACCGAGCATCGGGCGTCCCTGGACCGGATCAACGGCCTGGCCGCGAAAAGGATCTTGCCCGGACATGGAAGAACTTTTGAGGACCTTGCCACGCGAATCCGTAGGATCCGGGACCAACACGCCAAACGAAGCAAAGAAGTACACCGAATCCTGGCACAGGGCGAGAAGATCGCAAAGAAAAAGGCCGGAATGACTCAGTTCATGGTGGCAACTGAACTCTTCGGCCCACTCTCAGGCATAGAAGTCTTTTACGGGATCTCGGCAACCGAAGGACATTTGGATGCCCTGGAGGAGCAAGGCCTTGCCGCTCGGGTCAAAGAAGGGTCGCACTACTGCTACCGGCTCCAAGATTGACAATACCAGGGTCCATACCTACCGTAATGACAACAATAACGGATTGAGGTCAGCAATTAGTATGCGGAGGAATTGACCATGAGGATACACCCGAGGTTCTCGCCTGTACTAGCTCTCATTGCAGGTATATTGATACTTATTCGGCCCGATTTGATGTATCTGATCGTCGGGGTTTATCTGGTAATAATAGGCGTGTTGGGGCTGATGGGGAGATAGAGCGCGGCCCATTAGCGCAGGGAGCGTCTTCACCCTCGTTCGGCAGCATGCCGTCCCTTGAACGCTAGAGCCAGCATGGTGATGTCGTCTGTCTGGTCCGTTTCGGTACAGAACGAAGCCACGGATTCCATCACCCCTGATATTATTTTCTCGCAGGTGCCGGCCTTCAGTTCCAATACCCTTTGTACGAGCCTATCTTCGGAAAAGAATGCCGATTGCTTGTCACAGGCCTCAGTTACGCCATCCGTATACGCGAAAAGAATGTTTCCGGGATCGAGCGTCAGGGATTCCTCCCTGTAGCTGGTTCCGTCCACGAGGCCCAGCGGCGGGCCACTGGGTGCGGCCAGGCAAGCAATTGATTTTTCCCGGGTGCAAATCAAGGGCGGTTGATGGCCTGCATTGGCGTATGAAAGACTCCCTGTCCGCAGATCGAGTATGGCGCAGAACGCGGTTACAAACATGCACGCGTCATTGCCGCGGACCAATTCTCTGTTTAAGCGGTTCAGGATTGCATCAGGGGCCGATGTCTCTCTCGCCGTACTCCTTAGAAGGGCTATTGTGATCGCCATGAAGAGCGCAGCAGCAACTCCTTTGCCGGCAACGTCACCTACGGACACACACAAGTGGTCATTGTCAACCAGGAAAAAATCGTAAAAATCGCCTCCCACCTCTCTCGCGGGGCTCATCAGCGCATAGAGATCGAAGGCGTCCGTCGGGGCCAGGTGGGGAAAATCCTGCGGCAACATGTTTTTTTGAATTCGAGCGGCAACGGCAAGTTCGGCCTGGATCCTCTCCTGGGCAAGTTTGCGCTCTGTGATATCCCTGGAAATCCCGACAGTGCCAATCGCATGTCCCATATCATCGTGAACGGGAGATTTTATGGTTTCTATCCAGACTTTCTCGTTTTCCGAATGGGCCAGGGTTTCTTCGATGACCTTCTTTACGCCGGACTTCATGACCTGGACATCATCGTCGCGGTACCTTTGGGCCAGACTGGCCGGCCAGAAATCGAAGTCGGTTTTTCCGATCAGATCTTCCTTGGTTCTCTTCGATGCTTTGGCAAAGGCTTCATTGACCGCCAGGAACCGGCTCTCCACGTCCTTGAGCCAGACTATGTCCGGAATACTGTCCAGGATCACTTGTTGCATGCTCAACAGCTTGCGCAAGTCTTGGACGGTTCGTTCGCTGCGAACCTTCACCGACTCCAGTTCAAAGACCTTTTGCCGCAGTTCGGTCAATTCGCGTGTCGTATTATCAATGGCCTTGTCGCGGCCTTTCATGGTTATGCCTCAAATCGAGAAGCCTACGAGCGATGCATCGGATCACATGTCATGTTCCGGGCCTATGGCCTGCTTCAATGGTCCGAGGACCAACAGAATAGCTAATCCCGCTGCGAATGCAAGCGCTGCGATCATAAGAAAAAAGATATCTTTGGCCATCTTCTCCCAGAAATGGCCGAGGAGCCCGGCAGCGTAGTTCCCGAGAAACGAAGATAAGAACCAGGTCCCCATCATCATGGAAACGACCCTCGCGGGAGAAAGTTTCGTCACCAGTGAAAGCCCTACCGGAGAAAGGTACAGCTCGCCGAGAGTGACCAAAATGGTGAAAACGACCAGCCACCACATGCTGACCCGGGTTCCGGCCGTTTCATACACCATCGCTGCCGGAATCATGATCAAGAATCCGCATGCCAGCAAGAAACAGCCGAAGGCCATTTTCAAGACTGTCGGCGGTTCCTTGCCTCTTCTTGATTGCCGTGACCAAAACGTCATAACCAGGGGGGTAAACAGGAAGACAAAAGCCGGATTAAGAGACTGGAACCACGACGCAGGGAACTCCCAGCCGAAAATATGGCGGTCGGTGTTGACGTCTGCCCAAAGCGCGATCGTGTTTCCTTGTTGCTCGTAAGCCGCCCAAAAAGCCACACTGATGAGGCACACTACAAGCAGGCCCCATAGGCTGTTCTTTTCGGTTTTTGTGAACTGCTCCGGGGCCGTCTTCTCAATCGATTTTGTCTTGGCCAGATTGTCCGGGGCCAACCACCGCTGCCCCACCAGATAGATGCAGAGTCCTATTACCATGCCGACGCCCGCGGCTCCGAACCCATAATGCCAGCCGTAAATCTCACCTAAGGTGCCGCAAACCAATGGAGAAAAAAAAGCCCCCACGTTGATGCCCACGTAAAATATGCTGAAAGCCCTGTCTCGCCGCCGGTCTCCGGCAGGATAGAGATTGCCCACCTGGGTGGAAATGTTGGGTTTGAAAGCGCCGTTTCCCAGGATCAGGAAAACGAGGGCCGGGAAAAAGAGGGACTGAAAGGCCATCAGGAAATGGCCTAGCGCCATCAAAACCGCGCCGAGAATCACTGTCTTGCGTTGGCCGAGCACACGGTCCGCGAGAATACCCCCGAAGAACGGCGTTAGATAGACAAAGCCCGTGTACAACCCATATATATGTGACGCCTGACCTTGTGTGAACATGAGCTGTTTGACCATGTAATAAACGAGCAAAGCCCTCATTCCGTAGTAGGAGAACCGTTCCCACGTCTCGGTGAGAAACAATACGGAAAGCCCTATCGGATGGCCGAATAGGTTCTCGTCAGACCGATGAGGCACACTTGGCTCCTTGTGGTATGTGGTACTCGCGGCCCCGTTTGGTCCCGGCAGTTGAACTCATGCTTGAATAAGTGGGCCGCGATGAGGCATATTGGGTAGTCAGCGGGGTATCCATTCCTGGAACGCGACCGTTGGCGGTTACCTCCGGCGAAAGATTGTCAGGCGCGATCCGCGTTGTCTCGGCAGAACCATGTTATGAAAAACGCTCCAATAAATGACATTGCCTGGTTTCACCATCGGGGGCGATATCGCCTGAAATTCGCGCATTTCCCCTATCTCCGCAAGTGTTTGTTGAACCAAAGGAAAAACCTATCCTCGGATATGCGGATCCTGGACGTGGGGTGCGGGCCGGGCCGTCTCGCAGAATTTTGCGGGATGGCTAAGGGATGGCAATGGTTTGGACTGGACTTATACGAACCCCAACTGCGCCAGGCTGCGGGAAAAGATGTATATCAGAATCTCTGCCAAGTGAATCTCGTCGACGGCTTGCCATTTCGGGATCGATCACTCGATGCCGTGGTGTGCAACGAAGTGCTGATGTATCTTCCAAATACCGACGAAATCTTGGCCGAGTCGTATCGTGTGCTGAAACCCGGTGGACAGCTCTTTGTTTACAACCCGATTTCCTGGGCGCCCAGTATTTCCAGCGGCTTCAAGAAGTTCTTCAGAAAGATCTACCAGGAAAAGGAATCCGTCTGTCTGGGCACGCAGTCCAACTGGAGAGACGCAGACAGAGCCTCCCGCATGGCATTTTGTTCCTTACGATCCCTAGTTGAACAGGTAGCTTCTGCCAACTTCGTGGTGACCGACGTCGCTGGCTTTCGCCTTTTCCGCAACAGAATCCGATTGATGGCCGGCCTGGAGAATTTTGGCTGGTATCGCAGATCCGTAAAGTTTCTTACATCCCGTTATGCGTACCTGGCCAGCGACATCCTCATTGTGGGTCGAAAAGAGGAGGGACCGGCTAGTTGCCCCTCTGCTGGAACGCCTTGAGTGGGCGTCGTCACCGAAAGAGGAGTTTCAAGGGCTCACGAAAAAGAAAACCCCAGCCGACGCGGGGGGTCGGTTGGGGCTAGGAGAGGATATGAGACGTGTCGCCGCTCTATATCCCTCAAACTTGTCCATTCGAGACTATGATAAAAACTCCTCCCGATCCTCTGCCTTGGTTTTCGGAGTGAGACCGCTCGGTCCGGCGTTTTAGAACCTCTGCCAACCGCCTTCTAAAACGCCAGGTTTGCGCTCAGCCCAAAGCCGTAAGTGTAACGCGACAGCGTCGCCTTGCCACTTTCCAGTTGCTGCGTGAGGGGGGTGACTGTGTCAAAATTCGAAAACAGTTCTTCTCCTGTTGCGGAGAACCGCATCCAGTTGGCCCTGGCCCACAGGTCTAAGTATGCCGGTGTTGCTGCCAGCTTCCACGAGTAATCAACTGTCCCTTCGAGAAAACCACCTGTGGTGAACAGCTTGTACCGGGCTTCATCAATAGGCTGAACACCGTTGTTGACAAAGACAAAGGGGAGCTTGAATTGCACACTGGCAAAAGGGCTGCCAATAAATGTCGCCTTATAGGATTGCCCCAGAAGTTGAAAACCAAAGTAGGGTATAATGACCTTTGAGCGGAAATCAGCCTGGTAACGGTCCAAGGCGTACTCGTTGACAGCATTGTATGGGTTGCCCATCTTGAGCGTAAGGTGGTCCCAGCGAACCCCTCCGACCAGTGATGCCCAGGAGGGGAGGGCCAGAGTCAGGCCGCCGTCGACGTTCCACCACTCGAAGCCGGAACCTTCCCACGACGCCCCCCGGAGTAACAACCCACCAAGGGTGGCGGCGTTTTCAGGCTCAATGGGCGTCTGAACAGTGAAATTTTTCCTCAAATTGCCCTCGACGCTCAGGAAGGCCCCGAAGCCACTTGCCGACTGAACATTCACCCCGACTGACCCGACCCAGAAATATTCATTCCTGAGGTTCAAATCGACAGGCGAAAGCTCCAGAAAACCTACCCCGGCGTTCCGCTCAGGGATGTCTATGTCGAAATTCAGACCGAGTCTTTGGTACCCGGCCTTGGCAAAGGTCTCTGCCTTGAAACCGCCGAGATCGAAGGAGCTGCCAAACGGCAGCCAATTCCAGCCCTGAGCCAGGGCCGCGTTGGGGGTGGCCACGAGAAGAATCAGGCAAGCAAGCCAGAGAATTCTTGGCACGGAAGGATTACAGCGCATATCTACCTCCTAACCGGAAAAGGACACAGCGCGTCCGCGCGCAAACAAAGTTGCCACCCCCCACTCCCCGGAACGACCGGACAGGCGGGGAACGAAGGATGCCTTAGAATTTAATGGAACAAGCATAGATTACAGAAGAAAAAGCCCCATTGTCAAGGAAAATCATCGTGTTTTCGTAACCTTTCGCTTACGCGGGGAGTTGTCAGTCATCTGCCATTGCGAGCGTAGCGAAGCAATGACATGTTTCGCGCGAGTTGTTTTCCTCGCTAAACTGAATGACTACTTGTTTTAGATTTCTTACCCTAGGCCGGCGAGACGGCCTCTGGGACGAGTTTTGTCCAGCAGTAAAGCATCCCCTTTATTCCGGAGCAAAGGCCTCTTTACCAACGCCGCACAGTGGGCAGACCCAATCGGACGGCAAATCGTTGAAAGAGGTCCCCGCGGGGATTCCGTTTTCCGGGTCTCCCACAGCGGGATCGTAAACATAGTAGCAAACGTCGCACACGTACCGTTCCATATTTACCTCCGCTAAGTCACACTACTTATAGTTATAGCAATTGGCGATTAATACCAACTTCCATGCAGAAAATCGCCACAACGAATAATGAAAACGCCTCGAAGGCAACCGGCAAGATGCCGGCGCTACCGGCGTTTTCATTATTCGTTGTGGCGCTCGCCGCCAAGGGAGTTGGTATAGAAACGGGCCGCGGACCTACGAAGGCGGACTAAACCTTTTTCGTTTCTACGTTCAGCGTTCGGCCGCAAATAGTATGATTCCGCCCGGTTATAAAAAATGTTTGCAATACCGGCGCAGAGCGGAGAAAAATAGGCAGTTACGGCCGTCAAATATATTCTCTCTCCAGTTGGCTGATATGTACCGCGGCCGGGACCGCAGCAGGGGGAGTTTTGCAGGAAAAGGACAGACTCGATCTTTCACGCAAGAACCTGCTCGATCTAATTGTTGATCAGCGCAGAATCCTCGTACCCGTCATCGCGGTCATGACCGTTGTCCTGGCCCTATTGGTGCCGAACCTCAAAATGGATTGGGGCCTGCAATCCGCGATGGTAACCACATCATCGTCATATGCTCAGTACAAGACTTTCCTCGAAGAATTTGGCAGCGACGAATTCATCCTTGTCGCCATAAGTTCGAAGTCCGGCGCGAATGATCCGGGTTTCTTGCGCTCTTTAGACGCCATTAGCAGAAGCATTGAGGCGCTTGATAAAGTCTCCGAAGTAATCAGCCTGGCCAATTTGCGGGTCTTTCAACACAAAGGGGATAGGTTGGGGGTTTATCCGGTCATTTCATCCGCGGGTGGTTCCCTGTCGCTACCCGATCCCGCGGATTTGGCGAGGTTCAGGCAGGCCCTGCCCATGATCGGTCTTCTTTTGTCCGGTGACCTCAGAACCGCGGGTGTCTTGGTTAGAGTTAAGGAGGAATGGAGGTTTGATCCGGATGTCGGCGCTCGATTGGTGGACGCGATTTCGAAGATCACGCGGGATCACGTAGAGCCCGGCACGGAATACCGAATCATAGGCGCGCCCCTAATTCGCATGGCCGTTGTTAGCTACAACATTCAAACGGGAATGATGTTCGCTTTGATGAGCCTCCTGATTTGTACCGTTGTCTCGCTGTACGTTTTCAAGCAAGCCTCCATGACCTTGGTGGCGAATATCATACTTTGCGTGTGCGTCCTCTGGGTGCTTGGGCTCATGTCAGCCCTGGACATCCCACTGAATTCAACCACAGCGCTTTCTTTCGGCTTCATTTTGATCACTACCCTGGAGATCGTTATTCACATGGTGGTGCGGTACCATCAGTTCTACCAGGATTCTGCGAGCAAAACCGGCGCGATCAAGCAGGCGGTGCGATGGCTGGCCCGTCCGTGTTTGGTGTGTTCCGCAACGACCGCTGTGGGCTTTGGGACGCTGATGATCAGCTCCATCCCTATGGTGCGGCAGCTTGGTTTCATCATGTCATTCGGGGTGATGACTTCATACGTTTTGGCCATGATTCTGACCCCGGCCTTTTTTGTAACGATAAAGTCCCTGGACCTGCCGGGTGATTCGGGGATGTTGAGGGATTGGTTGGGCAGGGTGCTACTGGGGTTGGAACAAAGCATATTCAAGCGCCCCCGGTTTCTGGTTTTGATCGGGGTCCTGGCAACGGCTGTGCTGCTTGCGGGGACGCCGATGATCCACACCGATACCCAGATTCTGAGCATGCTGAAGGGTTCGACGAAGGAAGTTCAAGACATTTCTTTTGTGGAAGAAAGGCTTTCACCGGTTCAATCAGTCGAGCTGATGCTGGAAGGCGAGAGCCAAGACTTCAAAAAGCCCGAATTGTGGAAGAGGGTCGCTGAACTGGAAAAGCGCCTGAAGCAGATCCCGGAAGTGGCGGATGTGGATTCCATTTTGCCGTTTTTGGAGTATCTGAACGGTCTCGTGGGCAGCGATGGCGGCAAACAGGATGGACTGTTCTCACACCCGGCCCTTATCCCACAACTGCTGGCCATGACTCGTTTCGGAACCGGCGGTGAACGAATCCTCAATAGATTCCTCAACCCCGCGCAGGACAAGCTTCATATTTCCGTCCGCATCAGGAATTCTTCTTCTGTTCCGGTCCACGACACTATTCAAAGAATCCTTTCTACAGCCAAGGACACCATGAACGGAGCGTCAAAGGTTTCGATCACCGGAGAATTGGTCTTGGTAGCCGAGCAGTCTTCGGCTGTGATAGCGGACCAAATTTGGTCGCTGTTTCTCGCGGGGCTCATCATCACGGCTTTGATGATGATTCAGTTGGGCTCACCGATGCTCGGCCTTTTATGTCTGCTACCCAACATAGCCCCGGTGGCCGCTGTCTTTGGTGTCATGGGTTGGCTCGGCTATACCCTGAACAGTGTTACGGTTTTCGTAGCCACAGTGGCCATTGGATTGGCCGCGGACAATACCATTCACTACCTGACTCAGTTGAAACGAGAAATAACATTGCATCCGGAGCAAGGAATCGAGGCTTGTGTCAGTCGTGCTTACAAGCTAACCGCCAAGCAAATCGCTGCATGGAGCGTGGTGATTCTGTTCGGTTTTCTGGCCCTGGTTTTTTCCCCGTTTCGCCCGGTGGAATGCTTCGGGGTGGCCGGAAGTGCGGCAATTCTGATCGGCTTGTACGGGGACCTGCTTTTCATTCAAGCCCTTATCCTGTCTTCCCGCACGATTCGAAAAGCTTTGGGCAGGCTTATTGAAAAGCAGATGCTCGGTAACGCGCCGTCGATTTCTTCATGATCGTTCTCCGGCCAAGTCCAACCGCGTTCAAAATCACCTTGAAGTACATTGCGGAACAGGATAAAGAACGCCCACCTCTTGTGAGGCGACAGGCGTGCAGTTTTGCCGTCTAGCCGGATCACAAAGGTTTCATGTGCCGCGAAATAGCCCCTCGGTGACAAGAAAGATGAAGCCCTTTCCAAAGACCAATTTCTACTGCTTGGCAGTGACGGGAATTATAGGAGTACTCTCTATATTTTCGAAGCCGCCGGATCCGGAGCAGGCCATGCAGCGGTTCGTGGCTATGGTCAGCGCTCAGGATGCCTCGGGCATCGTAAAAGTGATCCATCCGGACATCGTTAGCGGAAAAGAAATCGGGACCGCAGAGGTGGAAAACTTCCTCAAACGCTACCGGACGGATCAATTGAAGCTGGAGAGCAGCCGAATCGACGAAAGAATGAAGTCCGAAGACGGAACAACGGAGCGGGTAAGGGCTTCGCTTGTCTTTCGTGGGCCGGTGCTGGCCCCACAGTATCCGAAACCTTCGACTCTTTCCATGACTCTGCTCTGGGTGCTGGAAGAGGGCCAATGGTGGCTCGAGAGGCCGCTGTCAATAAACTACATTGTGACATCCAATGCGGCCTTCCCGACCGGCGCTCAGCAGGAAGCGGCTAATGAGTTCCAGGCCGCGCTGGAAGTCCTGGCGCGGCTAGGGCTCAAATCCAGCCAAGACCTCCCGGGGCTGGCCCGTACAACCTCGGGGACCGCAGTCGCCCAGTTCAAGGAGTTGGAGCGCTTGTACGAGCAGGAGCGCGGCCCTGCCGGAATAGATCCTTCCGCTGCCGGAGTGGAGGTGTTACTTAAGGCCGCGGCCATGAGTCGAAGCGGATTCCCTGAAATCTATCACGGTGATTTTGCAGCGGCTTCGGATGCACGTCACAAGCCGGTGCCGTGGGCCATGTTCAGAGATTACGCAGCCGCGGCGATAGAGCGCGGTAAGTCCTTGGAAAAGCAGGGCAACGTCAAAGGGGCCGAAAGAATTTACAGAGCGATAATCTCACAGGGCCAGCAGTTCTTGGAGGAAGCCGACGGGTTCAGCTTCCTTCATTGGGGCCTGACGTTTCAGAAACAGGGAGCACAGGAACTGGCCCGGATTCTTCCATCTTCGGGACGTGGTGAAAAGCAAAAGGTCCAGGCTTTCGCAAATCTTTCGTCTCGACGACTGGACTCCCTGCAGACCGCCTTTGGGTGCCTGGACGACATGAGAGACTACCGATCGCTTCAAGCCTCCATCATTGCCGTGGAACGGGCCTCGGATAGTATTTTCAGGCCGTGGGGAATAAACACCCTGGCCATCTTGTCCCTAAAAGGCGCTCCTGCAAACGAGGAAGCCGAAAAGGCCGTCGGCGGGATGGTCCTGGTGGCGAATCCTGCCATGCAAAAGACCGCCGGTGCAAAGCTGGATGAATTGGCAGCCAAAGAGCCGGGACAAACCCGAGCTTTCATAGAAGCTCAGAGAGCATGGGTTAGGGATCACAAGATCTACGGCGAAGCCCAAGGCTTTCGATGAGCGGAAGGAATTGTGGGGAGAACCTTTTTGTAAAAAGGTTCCTCCCCACACCCCTCTCCAAAAACTTTTATATCCTGTTTGCTTTTCCGCTTCCGCTGTCTCTCGGAAGCGGAAAAGCAAATAATCTATAAACTTCTTTGAAGCGGCCTGGGGAGCCTTCTCTCCAAATTCCGGAGGTTTTGAAACCAATTCTGCTGTACCGACCGAAGGGCTTTTATGGTTAGATCTCTTATTCTCAAAAAGCAGGATTGGGGAGAAGCCGATGAGTTGGTGGTGTTTTTCAGCCGCGACCTCGGCTGGCTCAGAGGAGTCGCGAAAAACGCCAAGAAGAGCCGCGTGCGCTTTGGCGGCCATCTTGAGCCGTTCTCGATGGTCGATTTCACATTGAGGCCTCGCAAAAAAGACGACCTGGTATGGATCGATGAATCTCAGGCAGTGCATGGATTTCTCGGAATCCGATCGGACATACACAAAGTGGCGCTCGCTTCCTATTTCCTCGAACTCGCCTCGGTCTTTCTTCCGGAGGACCAGCCCGATCAAGAGATTTTCGATTTTATGCTTAACTTCCTCGGTAGCCTCGAAAGCGACGATTTGAGCCCGCTCCTTTTGCTGCTGGACGAAATTCGCCTTCTCGGCATGCTCGGCTATGGCCCGCGCTTTGACGTATGCCCCGAATGCGGACGGCCTCTGGCGCGAGGGGAGGACGCCATCTTTTCTCCGGCTCGCGGCGGAGCGTGCCATCCGGGTTGCATCGGCATTGATGAAGACAGGTCGCTCTTGCTGTCGCCGGACACATTGGCCGTGATCCGCAAAGGGCTCCAAGTGGAAAGGCCGGTGGCCAAACGGCTGAGGCTGAGTAAAAATGGAATTGCAGAGCTGCGGCAGGCTTTGTCATCCTTTGTCAGGCACCTGCGCGGACAAGAAATCAATTCCCTCGTGTTTCTGGAGGAGCTTTAAGGGAGGCCGAACAAAAGGGCCTCCCCGAACCCCTCCCCAAAAACTCCCATAATTTTGCGCCATTGTCGCGAGCGACGACAATGGCGTTGTACCACTAAATTTCCTATCTGAGAATCCCGTCCAAAAGGCCTGATTCAACCAATGTAACGACTACTATTAGTATGATTGCCAGGGTAGCGGCCTCCACGCGGTTCTCGTTCACCACGATCTCCTTTCACCACTGAATCGGTCTCACTGAACTTGTAGACGGACAATTTTTTGGTTTGTTAAAGACAAGAGAGAACTGCACCGTCAAAGGGCGGGACTGGCCCAACTGGCGGTAAACCCGTGAATTGCCTTGTTTGCACTTGGCTGGGGATGGTGGGTGGCCCGGACGCCACCGCGTCCGGGTCGCGCAGCGACAGGAGGGGATTTCCAGCTTGCAATATTGTGCACGAGAATTGTCGGAGTTGTCAGCGTTTGCCGAACAGCCCCTCTTGTTCCTTCGGAACCCGGACGCGGTGGCGTCCGGGCCACCCAGCCACCTGGGAGAGCAATCGAAGTGCGATAGAGAGTTTCAGGTAGTTGCAGCGACGTGGACTTGGGCACGGCACGCCGTGCCCCTACGGCTTATTGAACCGCGGCACTGGCTTTAGACGAGGCCGGTATGAGGGAGTCTGCCCGTGGCCGTATCACAAGAACTTTGTATAGTGCTAGGCATGGGGCTTCCGTCAACCGGAAGCCCCATGCCTAGCATGATATAGAAGTTTTTGGGAGGGGGGTGCGGGGGGAGGACCTTTTTACAAAAAGGTCTCCACCCGCATTGCCTTCTCTCTTTCCCCTCCTAAAGCTTTTCAGCGATCAATTCGGACAGGTCGATGACTCGGAGGTTGTCACTTTTGCCGAGCACGTTGCAGGAGTCCTCGAGCATGGTGATGCAGTAAGGGCAGGAGGTTACCAGAGTTTTGGCTCCGGCATCGCAAGCTTCGTTGATACGAAGTTCCGCGAATCTTTCGCCGGCCTTGGTTTCCATCCAGACTCTTCCGCCGCCACCGCCGCAGCAGAGGCTATTTTTGCGGTTTCTGGAGAGTTCCTTCAGCTCTGCGCCAGGGATTGCGGAAATGAGGTCGCGTGGAGGATCGTAGATACTGTTGTGACGGCCGAGGTAGCACGGGTCATGCATTGCCACCGGACCTGCAGCATCGCCGGAGAGTTTCAGGTTGCCCTTCGCAACGGCTAGCGCGAGGATTTCCGTGTAGTGCACGACTTCGTATTCACCGCCCAGCTCAGGATATTCGTTCTTGAAGGTATACAAGCAGTGAGGAGAAGTGACGATAATTTTCTTCACACCTTTGCTGTTGTACAGATTTATGTTTGACTTGGCCAGCTTCTGGAAGAGTTCCTCATCGCCGACCTTCCGGATGGACTCACCGCAGCAGCTTTCTTCATTGCCGATGATGCCGAAACTAACGCCGGCTGCTGTGAGGGCCTTTGCCACCGACCGGGCTATCTTCTGGCTCCGCTGGTCGTAGCACGAGGTGCAGCAAACGGAGAGGAAATACTCGGTGTCGCTCGAGAATTCCGGCACCGCGACATCCTTGATCCATTCCGTGCGTTTGTTGCGATCTCCCGACCAGGGATTACCTTGAGCATGCAAGCTTCCCGCGATGGGCTTCAGGCTGGGCGGAATAGTTCCTACTTCCGCGAGCATACTGCGCATGCCGCGGACATTACCGATGATGTCCACGCCTCTTGGACACCTGTCCACGCAGGCCCGGCAAGTTGTGCAGGCAAAGAGGCAATTCTCGGACTCGAAGCCTTCGAGACCCAGTTGGCCCAGGCGTTGCACCATACGTACGTTGAACTGCTCCGATGCCTCGCCGGGGACCAATCGCCAGGGGCAAGTCCCGGTACAAAGGCCGCATTGCATGCACCAGTAAAGCGTCTCCGCGCCGGACATGACTATCGCATCACTAACTTCCAAGAAAGGTATTTTAGCTTCCATAATGCTTCCTTTTGGGGAGGGGTCTGGTGAACCCTTCCCCACAAACTCTCGTATGTCCTTAGGTCAGCTCCTATATTTCATAGAGCCGACATACAATAACTCGCACCTTCTTAACTCACAGACGCCGTGATTCAAGCGTCAGCAAAATATGGGAGTTTTTGAGGGGGGTGCAGGGGGGAACTTTTTGCAAAAAGTTCCCCCCTGCAAGCCTTCCATGGCTCCCGTTTTCTTGTTAGAACCCTTTGTACGGGTTTGGACCGAGTTCTTCCAGTCTTGCGGTGAACTCCTCCAGTATTTCGGGTATACGCTTGTAGTCGCTGATGGCCAGTTGTTCGAGCCTGATTCTGTCGGATTCGAGCACCAGTCGATCCAGCGTCTCTTTGATCTTGTCCATTCGAGTGTTCGCCAGTTCGCTGCCTTTGATAAAATGGCACTGGTAGTCATCGCCGAACTTGCAGCCAAAGAGGACGATTCCATCAATCCCTTTTGACAGCGCGTCCGCGATCCAGACCAGGTTGATGGATCCCAGGCACCGCAGCGGGATGAATCGCACCCATGGCGGGTACTGCAACTTGTTAAGACCAGCCATATCCACGGCAGGGAAAGCGTCGTTCTCGCAGATCAAGCCTATGACCCGAGGCTTCTCGTCATACTCGTCCGGAACATGAATGGACTTTATCATGGAGCCGATCATGTCCACAGAGTAGTTGTTAAAGGAAATTATACGTTCAGGGCACGAGCCCATGCAAATTGCGCATCGACGGCAACGAGTCGGATGCGGCAGTGGTGTGCCTTTCTCGTCCTCGTTGTACATGCCGAAGGGGCATTCCTCTGTGCAGCGCTTACACTGGGTGCACCGCTGGACGAAAAGCTCCGGATAGGACATATCCCCGGCCCTCGGGTGAACCGCCCGCCCCTGAGATGTCAGTTCGACGCACTGAATAGCCTTCATTGCGGCTCCGGTGCCGTCGTTTGTGGCTCGGGTGGCGGTCATGGGCTGTCTGACGCATCCCGCGGTGTAGATTCCGGTTCGCCGAGTCTCGTAAGGGAAGCAGACGAAATGGGAGTCGGGAAAACCGTACTTGAGGTCAGGCAGAGCGGGCCCCTGTCGATACTGCAAGTTCAGTATCGGATCGTCGAGAACTGCCGGCTGCATGCCCGTGGCAAGCACGACCATGTCAGCTTCCACCTGCACCGGCTCGCCGAGCAGCTCGTCCATGGTCTCGATGCTGAGTTTGCGCTCGGAGCCCTCGCTGATGGCGACTTTCGCTGTGTCGGTCTTGACGAAGACCACGCCGTCTTTTTGGACCTTCTTGTAGAATTCTTCGTGCTGTTCAGGGGTCCTAATGTCTTTGTAAAACACGAAGACCTTGTTTTCTTCGTTCTGCTGTTTCACGTACTCGGCCTGCTTCAAAGAGACTCGGCAGCAGACCGCGCTGCAGTACGGCAAATGGTCGGCATCGCGGGACCCCGCGCACTGGATGAAGGCCACCACCGAAGGCTCCGACCCGTCCGAGGGGCAGGTGATCTTGCCTGCCTTTGCCATCTCTTCCATCTGGACGTTGGTAATGACATCAGGGAACTTGCCGTAGGAGAGGTGCTCCAGCTTGGCTGGATCGTATGGCTTCCACCCTGCGGCCAGCACTACGGAACCGATTCGCAAAGCCTCTCCACCGGTCAGAGTCACGTCGAACATGCCCGGAGCGCCGGCGATCTTGTCAATGGTAACCGCGGTCTTGACCGCGATGTTGGCATTGGCCTTCACCCGGTCGATGGTATCCTGAATGGTTATGTTTTCCAGTTCCTGATAAAGCGGACCGCTGGGTGTTGTCTTGTGCCATTTGGCCATGTATCCGCCAAGCTCAGGCTCCTTTTCGACCAGAGTAACCGAATAGCCTGCGTCCGCCGCGTCGAGGGAGGCTTGCAGCCCGCTTATTCCACCGCCTATGACCAGAATGTTCTTGTCCGTCGCTTCCTGGTAAGGCTTGGGAAGGGTGGACTTCTCCACACGGGTCAGGCCCATGCGCATGTAATCTTCCGCCATCATCTGGGTGTCTTCGTGATTTGGCGGCTGGCACCAGACAACGTGTTCCCGGATGTTCACCCGTTCCACTATGGTGGTCATGGGATCGAATGAGAACTCGTCGGTCTTGACTCGGCCGGAACAGGCCGCGGCAACTACGCAGTCGACCTCGCCCGCTTCGATGTCCTGTTTGATCTGCCCGACACCTTCCTGGCTGCAAAGCGTCGGGTTTGAGACACACTTGGCTATTTTGAACTCATTGGCGACCGCGGAGAGGGCGTCCACGTCTATGGATTCTCCTATGCCGCATCCTGAGCATATATAGACTCCGATTTTCTGATCCATAAACACTACCTCCCCATAGTACGCTGAATGGCTTTGAGGGCCGCGGCTGTCGAATCTTGCAACGAAGCGGCAACTTCCATAGGCGCTTTTACGCACCCCGCCGGCACTATCCCCGATTGCCCGGAAGACATCACGAAGCCGAAGTTGTCGTATTCCATCTCAAGCGAAGGTTTTAGCGTCGCTGTGCCGGGGACCATTCCCACGGCGAGGACCGCCAAATCAACGACCTGCTTGACCATTTGACCTTTCACGATATCTTCGCCTTCCACCAGCACGCCGCCGGATTCCTGGTCCGGAGAGATCCTGGCGATTTTGCTCTTGGTGAGGGTCACGTTCTCGTCCTGATCGACCTTGGTGTAAAAGTCTTCGTATTTGCCCATAGCACGCACGTCGATGTAGTAGATGAACGCGTTGCTGTCAGGGACCTGCTCACGGATGTATGTGGCCTGCTTCAACGAAGCCAGGCAGCAGATGCCCGAGCAATACGGCAGATGGTTCTCGTCCCTGGACCCCGCGCACTGCACGAATGCCACGCTTTTGACTTCCTTGCCGTCGGAAGGTCGCAGGATTTTCCCGCCTGTGGGACCGTTGTGTGCAGCAAGGCGCTCGAACATGACGCTCGTTACCACATTGGGAACGGTTCCCAAACCCAGGTAATCGACTTTGGTCGCGTCGTAAGGGTCCCAACCCGTGGCCCAGACTATGGCCCCGACCTTGTACGTGATGGTTTCGGCCTTCATGTCGAGGTCTACTGCATTGTACGGGCAGACGTCCGCACATTTCTTGGCTTCATCGGTGCCGATTATTTCCGGCGCAATGACGTACTTAAAAGGGTAGGCCATTGCATGGGGCAGGTATGCTGCCTTGACTTTGTCCATCCCATAGTTGACCGGATTGGAAATCTCGGTTTCTGCAACTTCACCGCATTTCCCGCATCCAGTGCAATTGTCGTTCACATACCGCGGATTCACCTGCACCGTGACCTCATAGTTGCCAGGTTCGCCGGATATGGAAGTCACCTCGGAAAGCGTGTGAAAAGTAACCTTGGGGTTCTGTTTGATGCGCCTGAAATTGATCTCCAGGCCGCAAATTGGCGGGCACAACTTGGGAAAATACTGATTCAGAAGAGTGACTCGGCCGCCCAGATAAGGGTTCCTCTCCACTATAATAGCTTCCGCTCCTGCTTCCGCGGCTTCGACGGCAGCGGTCATGCCGCTAATGCCGCCTCCAACCACCAGGATCTTTCGCTCTGCTTCACCCATGAACTACCTCCGTATGATGAGGGATGAAGAAGAAAGAGCGGGGAGAACCTTTTTGTAAAAAGGTTCCTCCCCGCACCCCTCTCCAAAAACTTTTGTATCGTGTCCAGTGGGCATCTTCCGCGGACAGCGGAAGCTGCCCACTGGTCAAGACATAAAATTTCTTTAGCGGGGCACAGGGAAAACTACTTTACGAGGCCAAGTTCCCGTAGGATGCGGTGACCAAAAGGAACCGCATCGTTCGAGTGCTCCGCCTCTTTTCCCGACAGATGTGGTTCGCTTCGCTCACCACATCCTACGCAGGCTACACCTTGTCTACCACAAAAGAGGCTTTGATCCTCAATTTAGTACGATTTGCTGGGGCCTGGAAACACTACTGCATTACGGTGTGTTGTTCGGCGGAGCAATCAGCTAATATTCTACGCTCTTGGGCCGGTTTGTCAACCGGTAAAGCGAGGTCAGAGGAAGCATCCGGTTACGACGGGAGAGAGAGGATTTGTTGCCCCGAAGGGGCAAACCATGGGTAGCCACGGGTGCCCACCCGTGGAATGGAAATGTACCCTTTCCCGTAGGATGTGGTGAGCGAAGCGAACCGCATCGTTCGTGTTGCACGGCTCTTTTCGCGACAGATGCGGTTCGCTTCGCTCACCACATCCTACGCGCTCACGGGCCAACAGTGTAGAAATAAACAACAAGTTTGTCGGGTGGGACGAAATTCTTTTGCACAAATTCATACACCGTCGGGCGAACTTTCTTGGGCTTTTCGGGGAAGCAAAGAGATACAAACTGATCCGGGCTTTCCTTCTCGATCCTCAGCGTAAACTTTCGGATTGGTCCCTTCCAGTTCCTCCCCGTGGAGAGGATGTATTCTACGTCTTCAGTTCTAACGTTAACCATTCCGTCACCCCCAGTGTCCAGGGCTTTCACACGATTCTCGATGGCCTGTGCCGTAACATCGTGGAGGCACACTTCATCGTCTTTTCGGCGCATCCACGTACCAAACCAGGCGTCGGGGAAGCTTCCGACGGCCGGTTTGTAGGTGTGCTCCACAACAATTTCTTTTCCTGCCGGAAAGGTCTGTTGCCAAAAAGCAGTTTCAGATATTTCCCAATTCGATTGAAGAAGTGCTCGCTTCTTTTCGTCCAGTCTCTCCATTGCAGCTTGTTCATATTTCGTTAGCTCAAAAGCCGCAAAAATCTGTGCCTCGGACAACCCAATCTCGCGCAGCTGAGCCGTGATATCACCGTTATTCAGGATAGCCTTACGATCTATCTTCGGTGATACCAGGTGACCGTCAATCCGAACCGTGAAACTATCCATGATTGAATCCGCGGGGTGTCCGATTCCTGAACGGCGATCAATCAAGAACGATGGATAGAGCGGCAGCGGAAATGCCATAGTGGCGTGAATGTCTTTTCCGGATTCATTCAGGAAGCGAAATCTGACTCGTATCAGTTTTGTGGAAATCTCAAGGACTTCCTCCAGCATGCGGATGTCTTCACTCTTCAGGAATTCAATTCCGCCTGCGCCAAAACGAGCGGTCGAACCGTCGGCAAAAATCGCCTTTGGCGAGATTAAGATCGCTGCGGCAACTACCGGTAAGGCGAGCATAGTCAAAAGGCCAACCCGCTTCACGTTGCTGTTCGTGAAATCCTTTACCACAATGCCTACCTCCCATTTCCAAGTTCCCGTAGGATGCGGTGATCAACGGGAACCGCATCATTCGCGTTCCACTGCTCTTTTCCCGACAGATGCGGTTCGCTTCGCTCACCACATCCTACTGTGGCCGATCTTGTGGGACAGGCTTTCCGGCCTGTCATTATTGGCTTTCCAGGACAGGCAGGCTGGAATCCCGCGGCTCGCGGGCCTGCCCCACAAGGCTAGTTGCACCGTATCCCAGTCAGGCTCACCGATACCGGTATCTGTATGGCCTCACCGGAACCACGGGCCGCACCGGAACCATGTATTCGGTGCCCATCATTATGGAGGAATCCCCAGTGGAGAAATATGTCCCTTCGAACTGCGGATAGTAGACAGTTCCAGGGTAAACAGGTCCTATGTATCGGGGCCGGTAGATCCTTCGCGAAACCGGGCCGGAGTAGCTGCTGAAGGATCTTGCCGAATAGCTTCCCTGGTCTGAATTGACACGCACATCCACCGTGGTTCTGCTGGACTGATAACCACCCCTGGAATAGCTCTGCGCATCCGCCTGAACCAGAGAAAACAGGACCAGGACAAGAGCGACAGTCAGACTTTTCATGATTCCTCCTGCGCAACGAACGGATTGAATGTTTGCTCAGAAATGAAAGATCAGGTGTTTCCTTTAATGGTTGCCGCTTGCCGACGAACAACGCCCGGTATTTCTATTGTATTATAGCACCTACCGGGAGTTCTATCTTTTTTCACTTCGCAACAAACACATGAGGATGACTGAATCCTTTCGCTCAAATCTCGCATCATAATTGCCACATGGAATCACTGAAATTGATTCCATGTACAGTTGGTAAGTGCAAGAGGAGACGGAAATGAAATTAGTGCTAATGTTGATGCTGGCCACACTGCTCGCTACTCAGGCAGTCGCCGCGTCTCACAAGGAAACCGTCGAGTACAAAGACCATGATGTAGCTCTCGAAGGGTACCTCAGTTACGAGGATGCAGAGGGCCGTCGTCCCGGTATCCTTGTGGTCCCTGATTGGATGGGGCTTGGCGAGCATTACCGAAGCATAGGGGACAAATTGGCCGGTCTGGGGTACGTTGCTTTTGTCGCGGACATGTACGGCAAGGGCGTGCGGCCCGCGAATACCCAGGAGGCGTCCGCGTTGGCCACCAAATACAAGTCCGATCGTGAGCTTATGCGACAGCGTATCCACGCGGCGCTCGCGGAATTGAAGAAAAACAAAATTGTTGACCCGAGCCGCGTTGCCGTGATCGGATACTGTTTCGGCGGCACTGTTGGCCTGGAATTGGCCCGGAGCGGTGCGGACATTAAAGGAGTGGTCAGCTTCCACGGCGGCCTGGACACACCCAACCCGAATGACGCGAAGAACATAAAGGCAAAACTGCTGGTCTTGCACGGCGCGGACGATCCATTTGTCCCCCCCAAGGAAGTCGCGGCATTCGAGGACGAGATGCGGAAAGCAGGCGTGGACTGGCAAATGATCTTCTACGGCAACTCGGTTCATGCGTTCACTACACCTGCCGCGGGTACGGACAACAGCAAAGGAGCGGCGTACAACGAATCGGCCAACCGGAGATCCTGGCAAGCGATGCAGTCTTTTTTCAAAGAGATTTTCTCGCCCGGGACCAAAAGTTGATCTAAGGTGGCTGCAAAACCTATGAGTTATTTGAAGAGTGGCCGGGGAGGCCCTTTTTGCAAAAAGGGCCTCCCCGGACCCCACCCCAAAAACTCCTATGATTTGCAGCCCTTGCCTCTGCGAAGGCAAGGGCTGAGGCTGAGTCTCTGATCAACTGGCGGTGCTCCCTTCAGCTACGCCGGACACCTGCCGGTAGCAAAATTGTTTGCAATAATTGGGAGCTTCTGAAGGGGTGCCTTCAAATGTCTCTGAAGTTCTGCGAAGTCTTACATCCGCTATTATTTCAATTTCGTCAGGGTGCTTCGGATGCCAACGACCTGGTGTAGTCTACTATTGTTTGTTGCGGCTTTCGCTGGAGCGGTAATGCTTGTTGCGCCAAGTTCTGCCGATCGGTCACTCGATTCCGGCAAGTCGCACCACACAGCGTCAGGCTTCAAGAATCCTGATTCCGTTGACGAACGTGGATTCACCGACCTCTTGCGATGGCAATGGGAGCGTTTCCGGAAGGGACTTCCTCCGAAAGCGACTTACAATTTCCCTCCGGCCAAGAATGACCCGCAGGATCTTAAGTCCAACAGCAACAAAACAACTTTCACATGGATCGGCCATGCCACGATTTTGCTGCAACTGGGCGGCAAGAACATACTGACAGACCCCCAATTTTCTCAGCGCGCGTCGCCGCTTCAATGGATAGGCCCCAAGCGAGTGATTCCGCCGGGATTGGCGCTCCGAGACCTTCCGCGAATCGACATCGTCGTCATCTCCCATGATCATTACGATTCACTGGATCAGCCCACCATAATGGATCTGTACAACAGGGAAGGGGGCCGAGAAACCATATTCTTCGTGCCGCTCGGGCTGAAGGAATGGTTCCGGGATCTCGGCATAACGAATGTGCGAGAAATGGACTGGTGGGACGTGCAACATGCCGACGGCCTGGAAATCATCGCGGTTCCGGCTCGGCACTGGAGCAAGAGGCTTTTGACGCCTCGAAATCAAACCTTGTGGGCCGGCTGGGTGATAAGATCAGAAGGTTTTAGTTTCTATTTTGCGGGCGACTCGGGCTACGCCGGTATATTTGAGGAAATAGGCCGAAGACTGGGACCGTTTGACCTGTCGGCCATCCCTATCGGAGCCTACGAGCCTCGATGGTTCATGCGGAGTTCTCACATGAATCCCGACGAGGCGGTCCGGGTCCATCTGGATGTCCGCTCAAAGAAGTCCGTCGGCATACACTGGGGGACTTTTGTGCTCAGCGACGAGCCGCTTGACGAACCGCCGAAACGGCTTGAACAGGCGCGAAAATCAAAAAACTTGCCTGATGGGGAATTCGTCGCGCTCAGGCACGGAGAGACGATTGCCCTGAGCCAACGGTGACGCTTAGCGCCGCCTGCTATGTATATGCTTTCTTCATTCTGTTAGGGAGCGAACAAGCCGTCCTCGAATCCCGCGACAGGCGTTCTCAATGTTACTCAAATGAAAGCGCGCCGGTTTTATAGCAGTTGCCACATCTCCTGTCCGATTTGCAGGCACTCCATTCCGTCATTCCTGCGAAAGCAGGAATCGTAGGGCCGGCGTCCCTGCCGGCCAAAATGTGCACCGGCACGGAGGCCGGTGCCTACAAGGTTCCCGCCTTCGCGGGAACGACGGGCGTCATAGCCGTCCTGCAAAGTAGGCTCTTTCGAAACGTTCTGAAAACCGGACTGACCGTCTCATGGCCAAACGGACATTACTTCTGGCAACCTGTATAAGAGATCGCTTGGCGCCGATGACTATAGCCACGGCCGCAACTTGCTGCAAAAGAGCCGAAAAGCACTATTCAAGTCTACCGTTCCAAGCTCGTTAATGATACAATGTGGCATTCTGCCGCGTCATGTTACGGTTTATGTTCAATCTGAACTTCGCGACCTCGTAACAAAGTGACCTGAAGGATGCCGGACAATGAAGAAAATCCTTATCGTGGACGATCTCGAAGAAGTCAGAGACCTTGTTGAAGCAACCCTTTCCCGAGGAGAATACGAGATCCTGAAGGGCGAAACAGGGACACAAGCGATAGAGATCGCTCAGGCCCAAAAACCGGATCTGATTCTGATGGACATTATGATGCCAGGCCCGGTGGACGGGCTTGAAGCCACTCGCACAATAAAACGCGACCCGACAACCAGGGACTGCACAATAATTCTACTTACCGCCAAGGGCCAGTCCACTGACAGGCGAGAGGGGCTCCAAGCCGGCGCTGACGAATACTTCGCGAAGCCTTTCAGCCCGCTGGAATTGCTCAAAAAGGTGGAACAAGTTTTAGGGTGACCGTGGTTTCCGGGGAAATCGGCATGAATGAAGGCCCGGATTTGGACAAGGAACAAGACCTCGAAAAGCATCAGCTCATTGAACAGTCGCTGAAATACGCGAATGATCTGGCAAGGCTGTATCAGGAGGAGAAGGAACGCCGCAGGGCATTGGAAAAGGCCAATGAGGAGATGCAGCGGGAGATCTCAGCCAGAATAGCCGCGGAAGAGGCGTTAAAGCAGGCTCAACAAGAACTGGAAAGAAAGGTCCAGGAGAGAACAAAGGAACTAAGCCAAGCCAATGAGCAGCTCAGGATGGAAATATCCCAGCGCGAGATTGCCGAAGCACAGATCAGAGCGTCCCTGAAGGAAAAGGAAGTGTTGTTAAGCGAGGTCCACCATCGGGTCAAGAACAACTTGCAGATCATATCCAGCCTTCTTGCGCTCCAGTGCGATTACGTCAAGGATGAAAGGGTCCTCGGAGCGCTCAATGACAGCCAGAGTCGCATCCGGTCCATGGCGCTCATTCACGACCATCTGTATCGCTCCGAAGACCTTGCCGGCATCGACATCTCCGAATATGCCGCCAATCTGGCGAATCATATACTTCAAGCTTTTTTTGACAAAGCATCCGGTGTTTCCGTGGAGACGCGAGCGGATCATGTTTTCCTTCCTGTGGGAACTGTCTTTCCGTGCGGCCTGATAATCAACGAACTGGTTACTAACAGCCTGAAACACGCCTTCCCGGAAGGCCGCAGCGGCCGCGTCCTGGTCGAGTTCTCAAGGGCTCCCGAGGATCGGTTTGTTTTGTCGGTAAAGGACAACGGCATAGGTTTGCCGGCCGATTTCAACTACAAGAAGAACGAGTCTCTAGGCTTTCAGTTGGTTGCCAATCTAGCGGAGGCACAATTGCGTGGACGACTCCATGTGTCCTCCAACGGAGGCACAACCGTGAAAGTAGATTTTCGACTCTTGAATTCTTCGGGGGAAACACATGGCGGCTGAAACAATAATGATCGTCGAAGACGAAATCCTCATCGCTATGGAAATTCAGAGAAAGCTTAAAAATCTCGGATACACCGTCACCGATGTGGTCAGTTCGGGCGAAGAGGCCGTACAGACCGCGGGAACGGCTCAGCCGGATCTGGTGCTCATGGACATCAAACTGGCAGGGGAAATGGACGGTGTAGAGGCTGCCAAGAGAATTCACGACCGATATGACATCCCGATAGTATATTTGACTGCCCACACAGACGAAAAGACTTTGCAGAGGGCCAAGCTGGCTCAACCTTTCGGCTACCTGGTAAAACCCTTTTCCGAAGTCGAATTGCGCACCACCATCGAGGTCTCGCTGTACAAGCATTTGCAGGAAAGAAAATCGAAAGATACCGCAGCGTGTTTTACCAAAGCCCTGGAGGTGATCGGTGGAGCAGTCATAGTTACCGACGAAAACGGGCTCATAAGGCACATGAACTCGCTGGCGGAAACGCTTACGGGGTGGAATTACGCGGAGGCAGTGGGCCTGCACTTGTCCGACGTCTATCTGATAAAAGATCGCACATCAGGGGCCTTTTTGCCTGATTTTTTTGACGAGCTTGCCAGGGAGGGATTCGCTCCCCTCCACCCCGGGTACGTGCTGGTTGCTCGAAACAAGGCGGAGATAGCCATCGAACAAGACGTGCTGCCGCTGGAAAACCCGGATGGTCATGTCAATGCCGTGACTTTCTGTTTCCGCGAGGCGCCCCAAGGAGGGCTGGACAGCCGTGATTGGCTCAGCCGGGCAGCGAACCTTCACCTGGCCGCGGGCCTCTGTGAATCAGACGGCGCGCTCGTGGAGGCTGAGTCTTTTCTACAACGGGCCCTGGAATTGCTGGAGAAGAACCTGGGCGGCGACCATCCCAAAGTTGCCCGGAGTCTGGAGGAGCTGGCGGACATTCGCAAGAAATTGGGAAAGACACAGGATGCCAGGTTGCTGGAAACCCGTGCTGCTCGAATACGTTCGGGCCGGGTCCCCGTGTCCGCGGAGGAGCGCGAGTAGTGCCGGTTAGCCGAAGCGTTTCCGGACGCCACACCTGGAGCATTCGGAATGTTTAAGCTGGTGTTGACTCATCCTTTGGCCCGGAACCTGGATCTGGATGACCCAAAGGCCACCGTGGTTCGCCGGCAAATCCTCCGCGAAAAGGTCTTTCTTAGAAAACTCTACCAAGAATGGTACAGATGGATAGTTGAGGCCCTGCCTCGGCAATCGGGGCCTGTACTGGAACTGGGCGCGGGCGCGGGTTTTCTTCAAGATCATATACCCGATCTGATCACCTCGGACTTGCTGCATCTCCCGGACATTTCGCTGGTTTTGGACGCTCATTGTATCCCGTTCAGAGACGGGACCCTGCGGGCCGTAGTCATGATCGACGTTCTCCATCACCTTCCTCGTCCGAGGATCTTTTTCGCCGAAGCCTTACGCTGTTTGAAGCCAGGTGGCGCTGTAATAATGATCGAGCCCTGGGTTACGCCTTGGTCCACGCTCATTTATAGTAGATTGCATCATGAGCCTTTCCAGCCCCGGGCCAAGGAGTGGGAATTTCCCTCCAGCGGCCCACTCTCCGGCGCTAATGGCGCTCTCCCCTGGATCATTTTTAAGAGAGACCTCGATCAATTTCAGCGTGAGTTTCCGGAGTGGCGACTCAAGAGTATAGATGCCGGCATGCCGTTCAGTTACCTGCTCTCAGGGGGAATGGCTCTCCGATCGTTAGTACCCGGCAGCCTCTTCGGGCCTGCAAGAAGGTTGGAGAAAGCCCTCGGTCCCTGGATGAATCATCTGGCAATGTTTGGTAGGGTAGTATTGGAAAAGACGGAACTTCTCTGAACAGCTTTGGCCGAATGCTTGCTCGTGAAAGTCGGTATGGACTCAGAGGAAGATCAGGTGCACAGAGTTCTATAGCAGTTCCGGAAAATAATCACGGATTGACTTTGGCGTGTCCCGCCAACGCGGGACTGGCTTGGCCAGCAGCGCGACTCCATCCAGAGAAAACAGAATCACCATATCACCTCTAGGTCAGGGGTTGGTTAGCCCCAGTCTTTCCAGCGCCTGCGCAGTCGGGACTCCGGTCGCCGAGTTCCACCCCCATTCGCTGTAATACTCCGCGATCATGTTTTCCGTCTCAGAACGGGTGAGACGATGGCCTGTCAGATAGTGCCTGAACCCGGTTTCGCTGAACCACTTTTCCGGTGGTGCTTCTTGTTTGTGAGGTTCCAGGCCCTCCCGAAGGTTAGCCATCCGGTAGAGCGTCCAGACACGATCCACCCTGAGGCGCAGCGCGGGCAGGTCGGTCCGGATCCCGGTGACCGCTTGGTACAACTGAGCGCACAACTCAGCATCGTAGAAACGATTGATTTGACCCCGAGCGCAGATACCCAGTGAACCTAATGTGAGGAACCAAGCATGTGAGTACCTAAGCAGCGCACCGATCTTGAGTTCTTGCCTCTCTGTCCCGGCACCGGCCCCTTTGATGATTCGATCAATTGCTTCACTCGGGACTCCCATTCGCTTCAGATGCTTGGGAAACGCCTCAAGAGGCCTCTTGGCGAAATATGTGGGCGACCCGCCGGAACCCACGTGTGGACCGCGCGGGTCCAGGACCTGCCCCAGCTCCATGGTCCCGAAAAAGTTCCAGGCCAGTGCCGAACCCGGCCCAGCGTATGGGTGCATCCCTTTGATGAGCGCGGGGGCAAACTCCATGGCCCTGTCTCCGTATTCCTCGATGATTCCGTTAAACCCGCGTGCCAGGACTTCTCCCAGCCCTTCCCGCAAACTGATGTTTCGAGCCCACGCCTCCATGGAACCCAACGAATCGAGTTTGATCTCCGGCTCGGCTGGACCCGCCGAGATTATTCCATGGTCGATCAGTTTCTTGGCCATGTCCATGACACCGAAAAATTCGAACATGTCGAGGCCGTATTCATCAATAGTGGCCATGCACTTGATCGCCTCACGATAGTCCTTGAAGCCGTAGAGGACCGGGGTATACAAGTTGACTACGGAACTCGTGCACTTGGCGAGACCTTTGAATGGCCCGTCCGGAATCTCAATGACGTCTTTGCATCCGATCGGGCAGGAAACACAGGCCACCCGGCGCTTCTTGATCCGCCTGTACTCGTCCTTGGAAACAACGGGAAATGCCTGTACCATTCCCAGGTCTTGCGCGTCCCTCAGGTGCGGCCAGGACCGAATCTTGTCCAACAATTCATTACTTAGAGCCCTGTATCGTTTGCGATCAGCCACCGCGATCCCACCCGTGCCCTTGACCACGACCGCCTTCAGGTTCTTGGAGCCCATCACAGCGCCCAAACCTCCCCGGCCCAAGGTTGAGATGCGATCGACGAAGGCCATTGAAAAGGGAACCAGGTTTTCGCCCGCCGGACCGATGGCCAGTACGCCGCTTGGCATTCCATGCTTCTGCCATAGTGCATGGGTTGCCCCTTCGACGGTCGAGCCCCACAGGTGATCCGCGTCATTCAGCCGAATATCGTCGTCGAAGATTGTTAGATACACCGGCCGATCTGACCTGCCTCGGATGACTATGTGGTCAAAACCGCTGTTTTTGAGCATGGCCCCGAAGACGAATCCCCCGGCCCCGCACCAACCAATGGTGCCGGTCGCGGGCAGCTTGGAAACCGAGTACACGCGGGATGTCGATGGCAGGCCGGTGCCGACCAAAGGACCCGCTCCTAGAACGATGGGATTTTCCGGTGACAGGGGGTCGCAGCCCGGTTTCATTGCATCAGAGTACAATTGTAGGCAGAGGCCCAGCCCGCCGATGTACTTTTCCGCCAACGACATGTCCAAAGGCTCTTGTCTCGTTACGCCTTTGGTCAAATCAACCCACAGGATCTTTCCGGCAAACCCAGCCATGTTCATTGATCCTCCCGGTCTTTGTTGCTCTTGGACAGTGCACCGTAGAAGCACTGGTCTGCACAGATCCCACACTCGACGCAGTCCTCGGTAAAGTCGATCCTGCAATCCCCGCTTGACATCGACACCCGGATTCTGGACGCAGAAGGATTGAAGGCCTTCGTGTGAGCATCGGAACAGGCCAGCTCGCACCGCAGACAGCCGGCGCAATCCTTGACTGAGACTTCTATTTGGTACCTCGCCATAAAACGATTGCTCCTTTTCGAGGCTTGTGACTCGACGATAAATGGCCGCCGAATCGTTCTCCAGTCTAAAGCTGGCGATGTGTCAGCGCTCGGTAAGTGAGAATTACGGAGTTGTTTCCTACGTCCCCACCGGCGCCCGGGGCCGCTATGGAATCGCCTACAAGAAATAAATCTTTCACCTCGGACCCCTCTGCCTCGGCAGCAAATCCTCTTCGTTGCCGCTCTGCAAGTATCTATTATAATACTTCCGGGACGCCCTTCTATCTAAATCATGCGCCTTGCAAAAGTCCTGCACACGTCGGTAGCTTGAGTGTTCCCCAGCCTTGACTTACTGATATTCACCGATCAAAAACCGGTCCTTCTGGAGGTAGTTCTTCTTTATCGTCTGATCTTGGCTATGGATTCTCATGGACTCAGTACCCCCTTTCTGTGGCACATCTTGTCCACGAATTATCTAACATCTACAGCCATCACAGCTTACATCAAGTGTGTTACGAGAATAATAGCAAACCGGTATAAGATGGCCTCCATGCCGTGCCCTTACCAAAGCAATTCCACTGCCTCCATTTTTTGAAGGTCAACTTGTGTTCGGCGCGATTTCAAGGCCCGCGGGCGCATCTTCGGGTTTCTGCGTTTCCCAGAATAGGCCCAGCAGATCCTGGGGAGTCATGGCCCGGAAAGTCTCTTTAGGCAGATCCCGAATTATTTGGCCGCGGCTCATCATTATTATTCTTTCGCCGCTATTAAGAGCGTGCGCCAGGTTGTGTGTCACCATGAGCGTGGTGAGCCTTTGGCTTTCCACAATCTCCCTGGTCAATTCCATTATTTTGCGAGAGGCACGCGGATCGAGTGCGGCTGTGTGCTCGTCCAATAGCAGAACTCTGGGCCGCCGAAATACCGCCATCAGAATGGTGATTGCTTGGCGCTGGCCACCGGATAGCAAGCCCACCTTGGCCCTCATTCTGTTTTCCAGCCCCAATCCCAGCATCGCCAGATGATCTCTGATCTCGCTTCGGACCTTCGCATTCAGAGCGGGTCCGAGACCTCTGAACTTTCCCCGCGACTCGGCAAGCGCAAAGTTTTCTTCAATGGTCAGGCCCGCCGATGTTCCCATCAAGGGGTCTTGAAAAACCCTGCCGATTAGCCTGGCTCGTCGGAATTCCGGCAAGTGGGTCACGTCTTCGTCCGCAACCTTTATGGTTCCCTTGTCCGCGAAAAAAGTCCCGGCAAGGAGGTTAAGCAGCGTGGATTTTCCCGACCCGTTGCCGCCTATTACCGTGAGGAATTGGCCTTCCGGTATCTGGAAGGAAACGTCAGCCACAGCGATTACTTCGTTGACCTCGCCGGGATGGAAGACTTTCGTGATGTTCCGGACTATGACCAAGTTTTTGACCCTTCTTTCGGACATTACTTGGGGCAGCAGCTCTGAATAGGCGGGCACGGCCCGCTACAAGAGGGGCCTGGCTCAATCGTAGGGCGGGCCGTGCCCGCCGATTATGGTCGTCTGCAACAGCCTTGACGGCACAGCGTCTTTGGACATTTCTTTTGTCAATCGATATAAAGCAATCGGCGGTCGATGGCCGCCCCGCTGTTGCCGGAGATGAATCTCATCTGAAAGCCCTGCTCTTGAGTTTCTCCCTAACTCTCGGGAAAGTGAGCGCGACTATAACCAGCAACGCAGTGATAAGATTCAAGTCACTAGGCGCCAGGCTCAGCGGACCGAACCTGAAACTTAGTGCCGCGGCCACAACCAGCCGGTAGACTACCGAACCAAGAATGACCCCTATGGTGGCCACAAATACGGATCGGCCGCCCACAAAGGCTTCACCGATTATTACGGCTGCAAGCCCGGCTATGATGGTGCCCACGCCCATGCCTACGTCCGCGCTTCCCTGGGCCTGGGCCAACAAGGCCCCTGACAGGGCGACCAGTCCATTGGAGAGAGATACCCCCACAATGATCGTGTTGTCGGTGTTAACTCCCTGAGCCTTAACCATCGCTGGATTGTCGCCCGTGGCTCTGACCGCCAACCCGAAGCGAGTCTGCAAAAACAAATCGAGGCAGATTTTGAGGACAATCAGGATAACCAAAACCACTGCCATGGGAACGGCAAAACCCTGGATTCCCAAACCTTGGAACCGATCGAAGACAGTTGGTTGATTCAAGAGGCTCAGATTGGGAGCGCCCATTATCCGAATGTTGATCGAATAAAGGGCGATCATAGTGAGAATTCCTGCGAGAAGATTAAGGATTCGCAGCTTGGTACTTATAATACCCGTGAACGCGCCTGCTAAAACTCCCGCAAGAAAAGCCGCTCCCGCGGAAAGATAAGGATCGCCGCCGCCGGTTATTATTGCGGCGCAGACAGCAGCCCCGAGAGGCAAGCTCCCATCAACGCTCAAGTCGGGGAAGTCCAGTACCCGAAAGGTGAGATACACCCCGAGTGACATCAGGCCGAAGATGAAGCCTTGCTCCAGCGCTCCGACAAAAGTGTACCAACTCATTTCACAGCCACTCGGTCATTGAATTATCTTTGCCGCTTCCTTCAAAAGGGTGTCGGGAAGCTTCACCCCCATCAGTTCGGCCTGTCGCGGGTTGAGGTAAAGCAGCAACTCCTTTTGGAATTCCACCGGCATCTCCGAGATCTTGGCCTTCCCTTCCAGAACTCTGCGAGCCATGGCTCCTGTTTGCCGGCCCATCCTGTAATAGTCGACCGCCAAGGCTGCAATCGCTCCGCGGGATACCGAGTCAACATCCGCTGCAAATAAAGGGATCTTGTTGTCGCGGCAGACCTTCACCACGGACTCGAAGGCAAGGACTACGGTATTGTCGGTAGGAATATGGATGAAGTCCACCTTGCCCACCAGGCTTTCCACTGCCATTTTCACGGCACTGGAAGAGGCGGCCGTGGCTTCTACCACGCTCATTCCTCGCTTGGCAGCCTCGGCTTTTATCTCCCTTACCGACGATACGGAATTGGTCTCGCCCGCGTTATAGATTGTACCGAGTCTTTTGGCAGCGGGGAGGACCTTGCCGATGAGGTCGAGTTGCTGCGCAACCGGCGAGCGGTCCGTGGTGCCGGATACGTTTCCGCCCGGAGCTTCCAGGGATTTTACCAGTCCTGCAGCCACAGGGTCTGTTACTGCACAGAAGAGGATCGGGATTTCTTTGGTCAGTGCTGCCACGTCTTGTGAGGAAGGAGTCGAAATCGCGAAGATCAGATTAACCTTGTCGCCGACAAACGTCCTTGCAATTTGCCCTGAGACCGCCCTGTTGTTTTGCGCGTTCTTGTAGTTGAAGTTGATGTTTTTGTAACCGCTGTCCTGAAGGTCCTCAATAAAACCTTTTCTGGTCGCGTCGAGCGCGGGATGTTCCACGATCTGCGAAATGCCGATGTGAATGGTTCGTTCGGATGCAGGAGTGATGGAGCCCGAAAGGGGGCACAGAAGAAGGCACAAAAGTATAGCCAAGACCGTTCTCATCTTTTTGCCCTCCCACAAATGATACGGAAAGCTAGCATATTCAGACCATCTGGTAAAGCGCCGCTAAAGCAAAAAGTCCCGGACCCTGCCACTTGTCATATTGGTTCGCTTTCATACCAGTGAACATGGCGGACATCCCGCGTCCCGCTGGACGGCTACCACATTATGGTAGAGCCGGCGTCCCTGCCGGCCATTGCTAATGTCACTTCTTGGAAGGCGCATCAGCATAACCCGTGACAATGGCGTGGAAGAGATGCCCTAGTGTGCGGTTCTATTGCATAGTGGCCGATCAATATTGAGGCTGAAATGTCCGTTCTGTCGGCATGCTGTCGCAAATTCGCACGCCTATTTTTTCCTGTTGTCCGATTACCGCTCCAAGGGCCTCCCGGAAGACACGCAGGATGAGCCCGCCTGCGCGGCGGAAGACCGCGGAATCGGCTCCCACAAACCCTTATGCAGACATTCCCTCCACGTCTCGCGATCTGGCACGAAACATGCTCTGGATTTAGGCAACACGCCCAATCATGGGGGAAAGGGCATTTACCAAATTGTTACTGCGTCAAATGGGCCGGGGAATTAATCGGGAGGGGTAAAGCCATGAATATTTTTGAACTGATCCGGCGAGATCACGAGCAATTTCGTACTCTGTTCGATCTGGCGGAGGAGCGAGGTCCAGGTAAAGGGAGACTCTTGGCCGCGGGATTTTCCAAGAATCCCGGCAAGGCTGGAGAGCCGGACGATTTCGACGAGAACTACTTCATCCACTCATTTCTCTTGGATGAACAGCCCAGGGAGGTATCCCTGGATGAGATTGACGATCATCTTGCGGTGGACCTGTGGCTGAGAGAGATCGCGCGGGGTTGATGCAAGGTCAACTCTGATACAGCCTGGTTGGTGTCTCATATGTATTCGCCTTTAGGGACAAACAGGCCGGGCTTACATCATATACCAGTAGCCACAATTCTTGACCGTTTTTCACAGGCCACGCTCTCTAACGGAACCGGTAGGGGCCAGAGCCTGCCCCGGACCGCGGTCCGGGGTCCCTGCCGGGTCACGCCATAGGCGTAATTGATTTGTATCTGAAAAATGTCCCGGCACGGAGGCTGGCACCTACCAATTTCCAAGAAGCGCATCTCATAGTCGGACATTATTTTTGACACCGGCTATATACGCCTCCTCCCTAGCTTTCAGGTCAGTGCTTCACCATCTTTTCAGGTTCTTTGTTGGGTGCCCCTGCTGGAACTATCTCAAAACCCGGGAGCAGGCCCAAATCGTGTTACAACGATGACGATCGTCTCTGTCGGGTGGCCCGGACGCCACACGTCCGGGTCGCGAAGCGACAGGCGGTGATTTCCAGCCTGCGAGTAGCACCGGCAGTCTTTGGACAGGGTAATGTCCTCTCAACAGCCCCTCTTGTTCCTTCGGAACCCGGAGGCAGTGGCCTCCGGGCCACCCCGCGTGGCACGATCTCTCCGCGCCGAGGAATTCTGAGACAGTTTCCGAGAAGCGCCCTGATTCCGGGCGGTTCGTCCCGCGTCCCGCGGGACGCCGTACCGACCGTTTGATGAAATCGCCAGTTTTGAGACAGTTTCAGCAGTGGCACCCGTTCTTCACTTCTCTGAAAGCGCATTCGTATCAAGCTCCAACTTCATGTCTCCCGGTCCCCACGTGCCGGCCTCGTAAGTCAAGAGCCGCCGTCCTCTGTCTTCGCAGGTTTCACAATGTTCCAGGATCGGGTCGAGGAAAGCCCATGAGAGTTCCACCGCGTCCTGTCGCCAGAAAAGCGTCTGGTCGCCCTGCATACATTCCAACAGGGCCTTTTCGTACGCATCGAGGGCAGGTCCACTGTAATTGTCCGTGTAATTGAAATCCATGATCACGGACCTCAAACAGACAAGCGCGCCGGGGTTCTTGGTTTCAAAAGTCAGTTTAATGCTCTCATCCGGGTGAATCCCGAGAGTCAAGATATTCGGTTTGATCGCTTCTTCGAGGAGGCCGCGAAACATAGAGTGAGCCACTTTCTTAAAGTGGATGACAATCTCTGTCATTTTACGGGCCATTCTCTTGCCGGAAGTCAAGATGAAAGGAATGTCCTGCCACCTCCAGTTGTCGACGAAAACCTTCATCATAGCGAATGTGGGGGTAAGGGACTTCGCGTCCACTCCAGCCTCTTCCCGGTACCCATGGACCTGCTTGCCGTCTATTGAGCCGGAGCCGTACTGGCCGAGCAGCAGCCTCGGTCCATTGTCATCGGCCGAGAACGGCCTCAGCGATCTGAACACCTTACAGGTTTCATCTCGGACCAAATCCGCCTCGAAACTTGACGGCGGTTCCATAGCCGTCAAAGCGAGCAATTGCATCATGTGGTTTTGGAACATGTCCCGCAGGACGCCTGCTTCCTCGTAGTAACTTCCTCTTTTTTCAACCCCCAGCGACTCTGCGGCCGTAATGTTGATGTGGTCTATGAATTGTCGGTTCCAGAGGGGCTCGAAGATCGCGTTGGCGAACCTGAAGATCAGGAGGTTCTGGACGGTTTCCTTGGCAAGATAATGGTCTATCCTGAAGATTTGGCGCTCTTCAAAATGCTTTTCGAGCGTCTTATTCAGATGGGCCGCGGTCTTCACGTCTCTCCCGAAGGGCTTCTCCACCACTATTCGGGCCCATCCCCCTCCGGTTTCCTGTTTCCCGGAAAGACCTGCCTCGCCCAGCATTTCCACGGTACTCTCGTACAGAGAAGGGGGGATCGCAAGATACAGGATTTTGTTTCCGGAGATATCGTGCTGTGCTTCCCAATCTTTGAGTGCCAGAGCCAAATTCGAAAATGATTCGGTTGAATCGAACTGTACCCTCTGGTAATAGGAAGCCGCTGCAAATTCTTCCCATTTCGACATATCCATGCCTGCAACAGCCCCTTTAAGCTCCTGCCGGAACTCCTCGTGAGTCATGTCGGAACGGGCCGCGCCCACAATGAGAAAGGGCTCCGGCAACGCGCCGCTCAAGTGAAGCTTGTAAAGTGCGGGTGTCAGCATCCGTTTGGCGAGATCGCCGGTCGCACCGAAGATCACAATCGTACATGGGTCCGGCGGGGACTCCAACAGGCAGGCCTCCTGCGGAACCTTCAAGTCCTCGGTCTTGCCTTTAATTACCGATTCGATATGCGAGTCAATGGATTCGCGATCAAAGCCCATCTTCCGCCTCCGGTGGAACGGTCAGGCCGGTACTATTTCTGCTGTGATCTTGTATACATATTTTACCCAGTCATATCCATAATAGCCTTCGGCCACCAGGCGCAGGGGGAAGCCATGTTTTGCAGGGAGGGCCTCTCCGTTCACATGATGTGCAAGGAAAACCTTTTCAGCAACAATGTCCTTAAGCGGCACTCGCATCACCTTTTCGTAATTGCCTTCAGGGCCGCGGAACGAGACGTAATTCACGTCACCCGAAATCTTTGCAAGTTTAAGTAGGTGAGCTGCGGAAATCCCTCTCCACAAGCCATGATTGACGAAGATACCCGGACAAATCATCAGAACAGGCTTCTCGATAAACGGCATGTCCAACAATTGCCGGTAAGAGATGCTCAATTTGTTTTCCACATGCCCTTCGACTATAAGCCGCCACACTTCCGTGTCGGCTTTGTAGCCGTCCAGGCCCATGGTTCCGAAGTCTTTCAGCGGAGTAATCTCGATGGTGCTTGCGTCGACATCTTTGGGGTTTTTGTCCTTAAGGGGATCGCCCTGGGTTGTCTCAGCCAGCTGCGCCAGAGCCCTGTCCCGAAAAGAAAAGAAGACGCCCGGTGCAAACGCGGAGCCCAACAGGCCGGCTGATATCCGCCTTATGAAGTTCCTTCGGCTAAGCAGGCTTATGAGATTCCATTGCATGGCACAACCGGGCCGACTTCCGGCAATGGCCGGATTTTGTCCCCGCTCCCCCGGGACCCGAGATCCTTTCACTTCTCGAAACGACACGATTATACCAAGTGCCAAATTTTTTGTCCGAATGCAGTTAGTCTGCGTAGGGGCAGGCCCCCGTGCCTGCCCTGGGACCAACGAGACGCCAGGACAAGGGCGGACGCGGGGCTCCGCGCCGTACGAGGCCAGGGCTTCTTTTTGAACCTGAGCAATGTCGTCGCACACAGTTTCGAGAGACAAATCGGACAGTAATTTTGGCAATTGGTATAAACATATTCTCAAACCCGAGTTCGGCGAAAAAATTCATCGAAGGAGTCAATTGGCCGCTACTCGAATATCGAATCCGAACATTGGGAAGCGAATGCGGACTTGTCTATGGCCTTCCAGTAAGCCTCTTCCGGGGTGATGCGGCGTTGATCGACAAGCTGCTGGAGGGCTTGGTCCATGCTTTGCATTCCTTCCGACGTTCCGGTCTGGATGATGGAGGCCACCTGGCTAAGCTTCGATTCCCGTATAAGGTTGCCCACGGCAGGGCTGCTGATCAGTATTTCGACCGCCGCGCATCGTCCTTTTCCGTCAGATGTCTTGAGGAGCTGTTGTGCCATTACCCCCTTGAGGGACTCGCTGAGCATGCTCCTTATCTGGTTCTGCTGGTTGGCAGGAAAAGCGTTGATGATCCTATCAATGGTTTTGGCGGCTGAGTTGGTGTGCAAGGTCCCGAAGACCAATATACCCAATTCCGCGCATGTCAGAGCCAGTGAAATGGTTTCCAGGTCTCGCATCTCGCCGACCAGGATTATGTTGGGGTCTTCTCTGGAAGCGACCCGCAACGCGTCTGCAAAGCTTTTCGCGTGGGTCCCTATTTCCCGCTGGGTTATGAGAGACATCCTGTTGTCATGCACGAATTCGAGCGGGTCTTCAATGGTAATGATGTGCTGCTCGCTGGTCCTGTTTATGCGATCGACGATCGCTGCGAGGGTAGTGGATTTCCCCGAGCCGGTAGGCCCTGTGACCAGAACGAGTCCCCTCTTGATCTCCATGAGTTTTTGGACCCCCGCGGGCATCCCCAGTTCTTCCAGGGATTTTATCGCGGTGGGTATGTGGCGGAATACCGCTGACAGTCCCCTCATTTGGTAGAAGTAATTACACCTGAATCGGGCCAGGCCCTCGACTTCGTAAGCCTGATCCAACTCCAAGGTGGTCTGAAGGCGCCTCTGTTGAGCCTGATTCATCATCTCGAAGAACAGCTCTTGGTTTCGTTTGTGGGTAAGGGATTCGTGCTTGGTTGGGACGAGGTCTCCCCGAAGTCTAAGCATGGGCGGAAGCTGAGGCACCATATGCAGGTCTGATGCGCCGGCTTTTATCATTTCGGTTAGTAAAGCGTCTATTTCGGGCATAAAAAGAGCCTGTTTTCAGACAGAGTCACCGGAAACGCTTCTTGTTCTCGGCATTGTCCCGGGCCGTGTCTGCTGTTACTTTTCCTTCGTGGAGAAGCTGCTCGATAGCGTCGTCCATCTGCTGCATCCCTTGCGCTCGGCTGGTCTGCATCACGGACCCAATTTGAAAAGTCTTTTCCGTGCGTATCATGTTTGCAAGCGGGACGGTCCCGATCATGACTTCACAAGCCAGGACCTGTCCGTTGCCCTCAGAGGAACGCAGAAGTTTTTGCGTTATCACCGCGCGCAACCCTTCAGCCAGCATGGTTCGGATCTGATTCTGTTCGTCCGGAGGGAAAGAATCAATGATCCGGTCCACTGTCTTGGGGCCGGACGAGGTCGAAAGCGTCCCAAGAACAAGGTGCCCAGTCTCGGCGGCTGTCACCGCAAGCCTTATGGAGTCCAGGTCGCGCAATTCCCCGACCATAATCACGTCGGGGTCTTCCCTGAGTGCGGCCCTAAGAGCGTTGGCAAAGGATCGCGTGTGAAGCCCCAATTGCCTCTGATTCACGATTCCCTTCTTGAGCGGATGAACGAATTCCACCGGATCTTCAACGGTGAGGATATGCACCGGCCGAGTCGAGTTAATAAGGTCGATCATGGATGCAAGAGTTGTGGACTTGCCCTGGCCGGTTGCACCTGTGACCAGAATCAGCCCCTGGTGAAAGTCGCAAAACTTCTTCGCAACGGAAGGCAACCCCAATTCCTCCAGGGAGGATATGCGAAGCGGTATGATCCGGAACGTCGCAGTCAAGCCCCTGCGCTGTATGATCGCATTGCCGCGAAAACGCGCCAGCCCCTTGAGTTCATAGCTGAAATCCAACTGGAGGTTTTGATCCAACGCCTGCTGTTGAGGCTCAGACAGAATCTCACGGACCAGCTGATCGGTTTGATCCGGCGTAAGCTCAGGCGATTTGATTTTCCGCAGCCGGCCGAACTGTCGCACGATAAAAGGATTTCCCGGAGACACATGCACATCGGACGCCTGCGCTTGGACGCCTATCTGAAGAACGGAGTCTAATTTGGCCATACTCGATCCCTGGCTGCAAAAAACGCGGAAAGGATTTCCATTTCGCTCGACGGCAACTCCCTGTGCAATTGTGGTCGGCCACGGGTTTCAAGCAGGCAGCCTGCCCCGAATGGTGACTGGCTTCCGGCGGCGAAAATAGGGGACCTGACGGCAAAAAAAGCCGCCGCTGAAGATCGCTGCATTGCCCCAATGGATGGGATATAGCCGGGCCACAATCCGGACACCCGGGCATGGCGAGGAAATGAACTCGCTCTAATATAATGGAATGCGTTCTATCGCGCTACCGTCTGAATCCGTGGCGACCCATTGGCCTGTGCGACGCCGTCACAAACCCGGCGAAACTCACCTTCTACCCGGAGGAAAGCATCCACGATCCCGGGGTCAAACTGCTTCCCCCTGGAATCAACAATCACTGCAACCGCCTCGTTGTGAGAGAAGGCGCTCTTGTAGCGCCGCTGAGTAGTCAGAGCATCGTACACGTCGGCAACGGCCACAATGCGCGCTGCAAGGGGAATGTGCTCCTCTCTGAGCCCGAACGGATAGCCGGTCCCATCCCAATGCTCGTGGTGGAAATAGGCCACGTCCTTACCAAGCGAAAGGTAACTGTCTTCGTCGCCGATCTCGATGGAGGCTTCTTCCAAGGCTTTCCCTCCAAAGATGGCATGTTGTTTCATGATTTCAAACTCATCAGTTCCTAATTTCCGCGGATTGAAAAGAATGGAATCAGGTATCGCCACCTTGCCTATGTCGTGAAGAACGGAGCATTGGACAAGATCCTCTATGAACCGCTCAGTCATGACTTCCCGGTAGAGAGCGAGGGAAGACAATCCGGAACACAGGACCTTGCAATAGGCCTGAAGGCGCTTCAAGTGATCCGCGGTTTCACCGTCCCGAGACTCGGCAAGGTTGGCCAGGGCAAAAATAGAGCACCCCTGAAGTTTTCGCAGATAGTCGTTGGCCTGAGCCAGCTCCCGAGTCCTCTCGGCAACCTGTTCTTCGAGAAGACAGCGGTAATCTTGTTCCAGTCGTTTGAGCCTATAATGGTCAAGTCCCTTGCGCGTTGCGTTAAGCAGCACATCAGGGTTGATGGGTTTGAGAATAAAGTCGTAAGCCCCGCGACGCAGGGCCCTCATGGCGTTCTCAAGGTCCCCATGGCCTGTCACGAGTATTACAGGAGTCAGGTCGTCCAACTCTCTGATATTTCTGAGGAGTTCCAATCCGTCCAGGTGGGGCATACGGATGTCGGTGATGACCAAGTCCGGCGAATGATTCACGAACATTTCGATGCCCTGCCGACCTTCTTCAGCCGTGAGCACCGTAAAGCCGCTCAGGCTCAAAAGGTCTGTGAGCATCAGAAGCGACGCGTGATCATCGTCAACAACAAGGACGACCCCTGTTGTCAAATGATTTGTGTTTTCGCTTACGACCATACCCAAGCTGTATCGAGCGCTGCTACGTCCGAGCCCATTGAAAGATGAACTCCCTCGGACCATCTTACGCATCGAGGCCGACTGCTGTCAACCGTCAACTAAACGAGAGGCCACAGCCTGGGTTCGAATCGTGATTTGATGCGGTCTTTAAAGGCACGCTGAGAGACAACCCAGCGTTTATAGCGATTCTTAAAAGTTTACGCGGAATGAAGCCACAGTGGTGCCTGGGTCAACGGCGGCCAATAGGCCACCCTACGGGAGATGACCCCAAGCCCGGACTACGAATGTAGGGCGGCCTGTTGGCCGCCGCAAATTACGGGGCGAGTCAAGATGAAGCCCGCGGAGGCACCCGCTAGCCAATTCGTCATTACTTTCGAGAACAGGTATATATGTTCGCCGGTTAGTCGCTTACCGTTGCGAAGCACACTGATGCCCCATCGGTCAGCCCCGGCTTCTTGACCAGAGCGGTAACCATGTACTCTCCCGGTACAATAGGAGTCCAATTAGTGATAAAAACCCCATGAGCATCAGTGTAACCGTAAATGCTGGACTTGTAGTCCGAATCGAAAACTAGTCGGACGGCCTTCATGGGCTTGAATTCCAGCCTGACCACTCCGTGGCTGAGCCCGGTTCCATTCACTGCTGCTTTTAGAACAACTTTTGTGCCTTCGTGGTTCAAGCCGCATGGCGAGGTTGCCAAAGAAACGGAAATAGCCTCTGGAGCCTGGCGCTGACTCAGGAACGCCAGTCCCGGGATCATAAGAATCAAGAGAGCAATGAGAAATATCTTGTTAACCGCTTTCATTTGAACTGCTCCCCCCCGGCGCCCACTCTGTTCGTCAGGGCTGCCTTTGAGCTTTGTCCTTCGCACGGGTCGGGCAAATGACTACGACATGCTGCCCGGTTTTTCCTGCCGACAGGTTTCTATTCGTTTCCATGGCCTCTTGCCTCGCCTCGAAAACCTTGGATCCTACCACCGGCTTTCTTGTGGCAATTATCAAGGGCCAACGAAGATGTGGTTGTCAGAGGTCCTCGAGATTCACCCTGCCTTAGACGCCGGTTGAACTTGGTCTTCAGCCTCTCCGAAGGCGATGAATGAGTAATCCATCTCAGTGTCGGCGAAAGACCTCCAAAATGTCGTCTCTTCATCTGCGTCGCTGCATTGCTCGGCAGTGAATTCGGGCTCATGAAATCCCAAGAGTCTCAGAAGCTCGTCTCCGCTTGGAGGGTCGACTGATTTCCCTCCGCCTGCTATTTCCGGGGGCATGGTAATACGATATGTGTCTTTCATTGTTTCCTCCGCACCCATGAGCGGCGATCGTCGAGAATCTCGGACGATTGCCCTCAAAGCACTGTTCTCGGCCCGTCCGGCAGTCCTCTGTCATGGGGACCGAGGTTCTGCGGACGGCCATGGAGGTTGTGGGCGATCTCCCCCATGAATGGAAGAGACCGACCGAGGAAAGGACCTTTACTGCCTCCCTGAGGAGGTGGAAACGGCGAACACGCGCGTGATAGTGCAACTGTAGTGCCAACACGACCAACGCAAAGCAGAAACAGAAAGGGATTAAGATAAGAGCCACGTTTGGCACGAGGTCGGCAGTGGTGCGTTTTCAGAACACCGGGAAAGATCTCTTGCAGCAACTCTGATATGGGCAAAATTACCCAATTCTTTGAAAGCCCTTCCGTGATGCTGTGTTATATCAACAAGTTAATGGTGAGGCCTTTTGCCAACCGACATTCCATTCGCTACCGTTTCGGCCTCGGCCTGTCCGTTCCATGTCGCAACGCGCCCCAGGATACGGTCACACTGAGAGCGCACCCGGGTACCTTTCTTCTCGCCTCGATCTCTAGTAGGTAGTTCCTGCTATTGCTTTTTTGGATGGGACTTTTCACACAAGGTCCAGCCGAAATCTACGGCACGACGGCATCTCCCTTGTCCTCCTGGCGTCAGGAACGAAATGACACCGTTGATCAGCATGTACAGCCGACGAATCGCCAGGGGCAGGTTGACAGCAACGAGTCTCGGATTTACCTGATAGGTAAAGTCTGATCGTTCACGGGTTGAACGTGGCCTTCATCGTTTCTCAGCCAAAGAGGGGATTTCTGCTGGAGTAGGACGTCCAGCCTTGCCCGTAGACTGTCTCACGAACCCGGTGAACGGTTACGATGCCGTCATTCCGGCGGAAGCCGGGGTGGCGAATGATGAATAAGCCAATACTTTTGGCAATCACTATAGATTGTCCCTCGGAGGAGTCGTAATGCGTGCCGACAAATTCACCCTTAAATCCCAAGAGGCATTGGAGGTGGCGCAAAGCACCGCGGCTGATCGTGGCAACCCGCAAGTCGAGACCGAACATCTGCTGCTCGCGCTGCTCTCTGATGACGAAGGCATCTGCGTCGAGATTCTAAAGAAGTTGGGCGCGGACCCTGAGCGGGTTCGCAGTGAAGTGCTTCGCGCTGTGGAGCGCCTTCCTAAGCAGAGTGGAACCGCTATGGCTGAGAAGTACTTTTCCAATCAGCTCAGGGCTGTTTTGGAAGCGGCCTTCAAGGAGATGGAGCAACTCAAGGATGAGTACGTCTCGGTCGAGCACCTGCTTATCGCTATTTCAGAGGCCTCAGGCACTGCTTCCGCGAAAATACTCAAGACCCACGGTGTTACTAAAGACCGAATATACATGGTGCTCACGGAAATCCGTGGCACACAGAGGGTGACCGATCAGGCACCGGAAGAGAAATATCAGGCTCTGAAGCGATTTACCCGCGACCTTACCGAACTGGCACGCAAAGGAAAGCTCGACCCTGTCATAGGACGAGACGACGAGATTCGGCGAATTATTCAGGTCCTGTCGCGGCGAACCAAGAACAACCCGGTCTTGATCGGGGATCCCGGTGTGGGCAAGACCGCGATTGTCGAAGGTCTGGCAGGAAGAATCGTTTCCGGAGACATCCCCGAGACACTCAAGGGAAAAAAGGTCCTGGCACTGGATATCGGCCAACTTATTGCCGGCGCCAAATACCGCGGTGAATTCGAAGACCGCTTGAAGGCCGTACTCAAGGAAGTCACCTCCGCGGCCGGGGAAATCATTCTCTTTATCGACGAAATGCACACCTTGGTCGGCGCGGGTGCGGCTGAGGGCGCTGTGGACGCTTCGAACATGCTGAAGCCCGCTCTGGCGAGAGGGGAACTGCGGTGCGTGGGTGCAACCACGATCAATGAGTATCGCAAATATATCGAGAAGGATGCTGCTTTGGAACGGCGCTTCCAGCCTATCTATGTGGCTGAGCCCTCGGTGGAGGACTCGATCTCTATTTTGAGAGGACTAAAGGAGCGGTATGAACTCCATCATGGGGTCAGAATTCAGGACGCGGCCATAATCGCGGCGGTGACTCTCTCCCACAGGTATATTACCGACCGGTTCCTCCCGGACAAAGCCATCGACCTAATTGACGAGGCTTCTTCCAGGCTCAGGATAGAAATAGACTCCATGCCCACAGTGATCGACGAGATCGAGCGCCGCATAATTCAGCTCCAGATCGAAGAACAGGCGCTAACCAAGGAATCGGACCCCGCAAGCAAAGAGCGGTTGGAGAAAGTGCGCTCCGAGATCGCTCGGTTGACCTCCGAGTCTGACGTGCTCAAGAAGGAATGGCATCAGGAAAAAGAGGTGATAGGCGCTATCAGGGAACTCAAGGAAAGATATGAGCGTGCCAAGACCGACGCGACGAAAGCTGAACGAGAAGGCAACCTGAGCAAGGCCGCGGAATTGAAATACGGCCTGATGATATCCCTGGAAAAAGACATCAAGGAAAAGAACGAGCAACTCGCGGAGATTCAGAAAGGCGGCGGCCTGCTGAAAGAAGAAGTGGGGCCGGAGGACGTTGCCGAGGTTGTCGCCAAGTGGACGGGAATCCCGGTTTCAAAGATGCTTGAGGGTGAAGTGGACAAGCTCCTCAAGATGGAAGATCGGATCGCCCGGCGGGTCATCGGCCAGCCGGAAGCAATCGTGGCTGTGGCCGACGCGGTCCGCCGCGCGCGCTCCGGATTGCAGGACCCGAACAGGCCCGTAGGATCGTTTATTTTCATGGGGCCAACCGGTGTCGGCAAGACCGAGCTTGCCCGCGCTCTGGCAGAATTCCTATTCGACGACGAGCAGGCCATGGTCAGGGTGGACATGTCAGAGTACATGGAGCGACATTCGGTGGCCAGGCTCATCGGAGCGCCCCCCGGGTATGTCGGATATGAGGAAGGGGGGTACCTTACCGAAGCGGTCAGAAGGCGTCCGTATTCGGTGGTTCTTTTCGACGAGATAGAAAAAGCCCACCCGGAGGTCTTCAACGCGCTGCTTCAGATCCTCGACGACGGCCGATTGACCGATGGTAAGGGCCGCACGGTTGATTTCAAGAATAGCATCATAATCATGACTTCCAACATCGGCTCCGCAGAGATTCGAGAATTCGCCGGCCGGGATGAGGAGGCGATGAAACGGCGCGTCATGGAAGCCCTGAGAATGCACTTCCGGCCGGAATTCCTCAACCGGCTGGACGACATCATCATCTTCCATGCGCTGGACAGGGAGCAGATCAAGCAAATAGTGGATATCCAGATCCAAAGAGTGAACAAACGATTAGCCGAAAACAAGCTGACGCTGGTCCTTGCACCGGGAGCAAGAGATATGCTGGCAGCCGAAGGATTTGACCCCGCGTACGGGGCTCGGCCCCTGAAACGGGCTATTCAAAGGCTCATCGAAAACCCGCTGGCCCTGGAGATACTGAAAGGCAAGTTCCCGCCGGGCGCAACCATCGAAGCATATCCGGATGGTGACCACCTGATGTTCAAAGGGGAGTGAGGTCTGCACTCCGATCTGGAGGGGCTAGAAAATTGCGGGGGGGACTTTTTGTAAATGGATTATGCCTTTAGCTCCGTTTGGGGATACCGCGCGGCACGAAATACAATTGCGAGGGTGCCAGCCCGAAGCAATCTCCATCGGTGGGACAGGCTTCCAGCCTGTCTATTAGAATGACCGGCAAGATGCCGGTCCTACCGAAGATGAGATTGCTTCGTCGTTTCACTCCTCGCAATGACAACCCTGAGCCCCTTCCTTTGCCAAGGCCTCGGAAGGATGTTTACTGGCTTGGACAACTATTGCGGAGTTAAAAAAACAATCTCTTTTGCAAAAAGGCCCTCCTCGGTCACTCTCCAAACAGTTCCCAGGTTTGGAGCCCTATTCCGTCTTCACAGCGTGGCCGCCGAACTCATGCCTCAGTGCGGCCAGAACTTTGTCCGCGAAGGAGTCTTCTTCACGCGATCTGAATCTTGAGAAAAGGGACAGGGCGATGACCGGAACAGAGACGTCCGTGTCCACTGCCTGCTGGAGGGTCCAGCGTCCTTCTCCGGAATCTTCCACCCATCCCTGGATGTTGGAGAGCCTGGCATCCTTGGAAAATGCATCTTCGGCCAACTCGAGCAGCCATGAGCGGATGACGCTCCCGCGGTTCCACAAGTGGCACAATTTGCTGTAGTCAAGGTTCTCTGCGTACGGGGACTTGTCCAGGATATCGAAGCCCTCGGCATAGGCCTGCATCATTCCGTATTCAATGCCGTTGTGGACCATCTTCACGAAATGACCTGCTCCGGTAGGTCCGCAATATAGGAATCCTTCTTCGGGAGCCAGGCTCTTGAAAATCGGTTCAAGGTACTTGCAGGCCGACTCTTTCCCACCGATCATCAGGCAGTATCCGATCTCCAGGCCCCAAACACCACCGCTGACGCCGGCGTCCATGAAGACGATCCCTTTTTCGGAAAGCAAAGGCTCTCTGCGAATGTCGTCTTTGTAGTAGCTGTTGCCGCCGTCGATGACTATGTCCCCTTCCGCGAGCACGAGCGAGAGCTGATGCACTGTTTCATCCACAGGGTCGCCGGCCGGTAGCATCATCCAGACGATCCTTGGCGGATCGAGTTTTTGGAATAATTCGGACAGGGCGTACGCACCTATTGCTCCTTCTTTTTCAATTTCGTCCACTTTTTTGAGCGTCCGATTGTACGCTACGACCTCATGGCCTTTCTGCAACAGCCGCCGCGCCATATTCATTCCCATTCTTCCAAGTCCGACCATTGCCAATTTCATGTCTGTCCCCCTTGTTTCTTCTACAATCTATATACCGGTTGCCAATAGTAATGTCCGTTTGGCCCGAAGATAATCAGTCTGGTTTTTAGATGGTATCGACGGGGCGTACTTTGCCGGAGCGTTATAACGCCCGTCGTTCCCGCGAAAGCGGGAACCTTGTAGGCACCGGCCTCCGTGCCGGTGCACATTTTGGCCGGCAGGGACGCCGGCCCTACGATTCCTGCTTCCGCAGGAATGACGGAATGGCGTCCTCTCGAATCGGATAGAAATGTTGGCCACTGCTTTAAATATCATCCGGTTATCATTGAGATTAATGGTTGGGCCGTTTCAATAATTCTGCAATCTTGGCGACGGCCAGCGCTGTGCGTTTCAGTCTTTGCCGCCTCGGGCGGCAAAGACGGCAAATTATAGGAGTTTTTGGGGAGGGGTCCGGGGAGCCCCTTTTTGCAAAAAGGGGCTCCCCCGTAACTCCGCTTCCCCGATATCCTACACAAGCCGTAG